>NZ_DLOC01000038.1:0-4613 GCF_002478465.1 Empedobacter sp. UBA7494 | reverse complement strand
GTTTTTAGGGAAGATTACAAATTAGGATCTATTTTGTTGTCATTTTTAAAATCTGATGAAAAATCTTGATCTTTTATTATTTTGTTTAAAATATTTCTTGTTTCATTAATATAATAATCAACACTATCTTGTGGTAATTTAGTTTGAGCTTTTACAAAGAAAATATTTCCAATAAATAAGAGAGTAAATAATAATTTCATATTTTCTATTAATTTAACTTCAAATATAATTATTCTAACTTCTCAATTTCCTTTATTTCCCGTACTTTTGTAAAAATTTTATTTCCTTGGAAAATTTCAGAATGATTGCGAAAACCTTTTTTGGTTTCGAAGAAATATTAGCGCAAGAATTAAAAGCGTTGGGTGCGGCAGATGTTAAAATTCAAAACCGAATGGTTGAATTTAATGGCGATTTAGGTTTCATGTACAAAGCAAATTACAGCTTGCGTACTGCACTTCGTATACAGAAGCCAATTCTTTCGTTTTCTGCGAAAAATGATCATCAATTGTACGAGAAATTCAAAAAATTCCATTGGGAAAATTATTTGAATGTCGATCAAACTTTTATGATTGATCCAACTGTACATTCAGATTATTTTACACATTCGCATTACGCAGCGCTTAAAGTGAAAGATGCTATTGTAGATCGATTCAAAGAAAAAAATGGTCGTCGTCCAAGTATCGATAAAGATTTTCCAGATGTACGTTTTAACTTACATATTTCGCATGATAAAATTACGTTGTCGTTAGATTCTTCGGGAGAATCTTTGCACAAACGTGGTTATCGTGAAGAAACTGGTCCAGCTCCAATTAACGAGGTTTTAGCAGCAGGTTTGTTGTTGCAAGCGGGTTATGATGGAAAAGGAAATTACCTTGATCCAATGTGTGGTTCAGGAACAATGTTGATTGAAGCGGCGATGATTGCGAATAATATTCCGCCACAAATTCATCGTAAGCATTTTGCTTTTCAGAATTGGCCAGATTATGACGAAACATTGTTTACACAAATTCGTAATACGCGTTTAAATCGAATCAAAGAATCTGAATATAAAATTGTTGGATACGAAATTTCTCCAATGATGGTAAAAATTGCGCAGATGAATATAAAATCTGCTGATTTAGAAGATTTCATCGAAATTCGTCACCAAGATTTCTTTACATCTAAAAAGGAATTGTTCCCAGTTTTATTGGTGTTCAATCCTCCTTATGATGAGCGTATTGAAAACAATAACCAAGAATTTTATAAACAAATTGGAGACACATTAAAATCGAGTTATCCAAATACATTGGCGTGGTTTATCACATCAGATTTACAAGCCAAAAAATATGTCGGTTTACGTCCTTCGAAAAAGGTAAAAGTGTTTAACGGTAAGTTAGAATGCGACTTTTTACAATACGAAATGTATGAAGGAAGTAAGAAAGCTAAAAATCAAAATTAATAGAAGTGAATCAATTTATAAAAGAAATTTGTCAAGATCAAAAAGTTTATCTTTTAACTTCTGAGGAAGGTTTTGCTATTTCGTATTCGGAGGAATTTGAGTACGAAGATGGCTCTAATTTAGAGGTAATTTGTTTTTGGTCGAATACAGATTTAGCTGAAAAAGCGAAACAAAATCAATGGGCAAATCATAAAATTGATTCGATAGATTTGAATACTTTTTTAGAAGAATGGTTGTTCGGAATGATTGAAGAAGTTTCTTTGGTTGGAATTAATTTTGACGAAACTTCGAAAGGAGAGGAGCAAAGTCCATTGGATACAATTTTGGCTATTGTTCATGAATTGAATCAATCAAAATCTACTTTCAAAACGAATCATTTTAAGGATTTGAACGAAATCCAGAAAGTAACTTTAGAATTGAAAGAATCATTCAATCAATAATTTATTTTGGAAAAAGAAGATTTAAAACTTTCGATAATTATTGCCGTTTATGAACGTCAAGATGAATTGACAGAATTATTGTCAAGTTTAACAAAACAAACGGATAAATCATTCGAAATTATTATTGTAGATGATGGTTCTAAAAATAAATTGGATGCGATTTGTGCTAAATTTGAAACTCAATTAGATCTTCATTATTATTACAAAACAAATTCAGGACCAGGAAAATCAAGAAATTATGGAATGGAAAAAGCGAATGGAAATTATTTCATTTTCTTAGATTCTGACACGATTATTCCTTCGACTTATATTGAATCGGTTAAAAAAGAATTGACAACTAATTTTGTTGACGCTTTTGGCGGACCAGATGATGCAGATGACTCGTTTACAGATTTGCAAAAAGCAATTACTTTTTCGATGACTTCTTTCTTAACAACAGGAGGAATACGTGGAGGAAAAAAGCAAATTGGTAAATTTCAGCCACGTAGTTTTAATATGGGAATTTCTCAAAAAGCCTACGAAAAAACGGGGGGTTTTGCTGATTTGCGTGTTGGAGAAGATCCAGATTTATCGATGCGTTTGTGGGAAAATGGTTTTGAAACGCGATTATTTCAAGATTCGAAAGTGATACATAAACGTAGAACTTCGTTAAAGAAATTTGCGAAACAAGTATATCAATTTGGAGTTGCACGCCCAATTCTTAATCAACGTCATCCAAATTATATCAAACCAACTTTTTGGTTTCCAAGCTTATTTTTTGTCGGAACTTTAGTTGCATTTTTATTTTTATTGTTGAGTTTTATTCTTCCAAAACATCGATTTATTCTTCAAACCCCATTTGTTTTGTGGTTAATTTACATGTTTTTGATTTTTATTTTCTCAACTATTCGTTTTAAATCTGCGGTAGTTGGTTTATTATCGATTCAAACAACTTTAATTCAATTTTTCAATTATGGTTATGGATTTTTAGAAAGTCAATTCAGGTTGAATATTCTTAAACAAAATCCTAAAATGGCTTTTCCGAGTCATTATCATATCGATTAAATATAAAAAATAAAGGTCAAGATTTCTCTTGACCTTCTTAATTTCAAAGCATTGCTTTGACATCTAACTTAAAATACTAATAAGCTCAAATTTAACATTTATTGTTGAAATTAAACTATAAATGACTTGTTATATTTTGTTAATCAATTCGTTAAAATATATTTATTAAATAGATTTCAAGTAGAATATCGTAATAATTGATTAATTTTCTAAAATAGTTAGTTGTTTAGAAATCTATTCTCTTTAAAGTTATTTAGGTTCAAAAATTTTTATTTTAGCTATTTATACTTGTTCCATTCAATCTTTTCGGTCAGTTCTCTCAAATATTTCGTAATTTTGCAGACTTAAATTAGAGTAATGCGTACAAAATCGACTGGAAAAAAGAAAATTAATGTAATTACGTTAGGATGTTCTAAAAATGTATACGATTCTGAGGTGTTAATGGGACAGCTGAAAGCCAATGGGAAAGAGGTTGTACATGAGCAATCTGGGGAAATTGTGGTGATTAATACTTGTGGTTTCATTGATAATGCAAAGGAGGAAAGTGTTGATACAATTTTAGATTACGTGCAACGTAAGGAAGATGGTTTGGTGGAAAAAGTTTTCGTGACAGGATGTTTGTCAGAGCGATACAAACCAGATTTAATTGAGCAAATTCCAAATGTTGACCAATATTTTGGTACGCGAGAATTACCACTTTTATTAAAAGCTTTAGGAGCAGATTATAAGCACGAATTGGTTGGAGAACGTTTAACAACAACTCCTCGTCATTATGCATATCTTAAAATTGCTGAAGGTTGTGATCGTCCTTGTTCTTTCTGTGCAATTCCTTTGATGCGTGGAGGAAATGTTTCTCGTCCAATCGAAGATTTAGTTACAGAAGCTACTAAATTGGCAAAAAATGGAACAAAAGAGTTAATTTTGATTGCACAAGATTTAACGTATTATGGTTTAGATATCTATAAAAAACGTGAATTAGCATCATTATTAAAAGAATTAGTTAAGATTGAAGGTATCGAATGGATTCGTTTACATTATGCATTTCCAGCTGGTTTTCCAGAAGATGTTTTGGATGTAATTCGTGAAGAACCTAAAGTTTGTAATTATATTGATATTCCGTTACAACATATTTCAACAAAATTATTAAAATCAATGCGTCGTGGTACAACACACGAAAAAACGAATGCTTTGTTAGACGCAATGCGTACAAAAGTTCCTGATATGGCGATTCGTACAACATTGATTTGTGGATATCCAGGCGAAACAGAAGAAGATTTTCAGGAAATGAAAGCTTGGGTACAAGAGCAAAAATTTGATCGTTTGGGATGTTTTACTTATTCTCACGAAGAAAATACGCATGCCTATAATTTAGAAGATGATGTACCAGAGGAAGTAAAACAACAACGTGTTGAAGAAATTATGGAAATTCAATCTCAAATTTCGTATGATTTGAATCAAGAAAAAATTGGAAAACAATTTAGAGTAATGATTGATCGTAAGGAAGGTGATAACTTTATTGGACGTACAGAATATGATTCGCCAGACGTTGATAACGAAGTTTTGATTTCTGCAATTGATACCTATTTACCAGTTGGTGATTTTGTAAATGTAGAGATTATTGAAGCGTACGAATTCGATTTAATTGGTAAAGTGATTGATTAATCAATTCGATGTAACGTCCTGAAAAAATG
>NZ_DLOC01000090.1:0-14431 GCF_002478465.1 Empedobacter sp. UBA7494 | reverse complement strand
TCATTTACCTTATTGCGAGTCGTTGTGTACGTTTTGTGCATGTAACAAACGTATTACGAAACAACATTCGGTAGAAGTTCCGTATATTGATACAGTTTTGAAAGAATGGAAATTATATGTGGATTTATTTTCATCTCGACCAAAAATTAAAGAAATTCATTTAGGAGGAGGAACACCAACGTTTTTTTCTCCAGAAAATTTGAAGAAATTAATTGATGGTATTTTTGAATATGCGGATGTAGCTGAAGGACACGAATTTAGTTTAGAAGGTCATCCAAATAACACAACAAAAGAGCATTTACAGGCTTTATACAATTTAGGTTTTAGACGTATTTCGTATGGTGTACAAGATTATGATCTAAAAGTTCAGGAAGCGATTAATCGTGTCCAACCTTTCGAGAATGTGAAAAGAGCAACAGAAGAAGCGCGCGAAATTGGTTTTACATCTATTTCTCACGATTTGATTTTTGGTCTTCCACATCAAACAATGGAAGGAATGATGGAAACAATTAATTTGACAAAAGAATTAAATCCAGATCGTATTTCGTTTTACAGTTATGCACATGTGCCGTGGATAAAAGGTGTCGGACAACGTGGTTTTCATGACGGAGATTTGCCATCACCAGAATTGAAACGTGCATTATATGAAGAAGGAAAGAAAATGTTCGAGGAAATGAACTATTCCGAAGTTGGAATGGATCATTTTGCCTTAGAACAAGATTCGATGTATCAATCGATGAAAAACCATACATTACATCGTAATTTTATGGGATATTCTTCTTCGAAAACACAATTAATGGTTGGTTTAGGAGTTTCTTCTATCAGCGATTCTTGGTATAGTTTTGCACAAAACGAGAAAACGGTAGAAGAGTACGAAAAATCAATTAATAACGGAGAGTTATCCGTTTTCAAAGGACATATTTTATCAGAAGAAGATTTGATTATGCGTCGTCATATTCTAAATTTAATGTGTAATTTAGAAACTTCTTGGGCTGATGATAATATGAAATTTGATGATGTAGATCGTATTAAAACTATGTTGCAAGATATGGTTGACGATAATTTGATTGAATTTGTAGAGAATGGTTTGATCGTAAAAGAAGAAGGACGTCCATACGTGAGAAATGTGTGTATGACATTCGATAAGAGAATGATAGATAACGAGCCAGAAACACGTATTTTCTCAATGACAATCTAATAAAATAGATAAATGTTTTAAACTTTATCAAAAAAAGTATATATTTGAATATCTCAAACAATGAAAGAAATAGAAATTCACGGTAAAAAATTTATTCCGTACATCGCTTTTGAAGAAATAGAACACGCCATCAAAAATATGGCAAACGAAGTTTACGAAGAATACAAAGACGAAAGACCGATTTTTGTTGGTGTATTAAACGGAGTTGTAATGTTCTTCAGCGATTTCTTAAAACAATATCAAGGAGAATGTGAGATTTCATTCTTGAAATTAAAATCTTACGAAGGAACAGAATCAACAGGGAAAATTACTATTGAGATGGATATTCCGATGAATGTTGAAGGACGTCACGTAATTATTTTAGAAGATATTGTAGATACAGGTAATACGTTAATAGAGTTGCACCGAATCTTGAAAGAGAAAAAGGTAAAATCATTAAAAGTAGCAACTTTATTATTTAAGCCAGACGCTTACAAAAAAGATTTAAAAGTAGATTTAGTAGGAATTTCTATTCCTGATAAATTTGTAGTAGGTTATGGATTAGATTTTGACGGATTAGGAAGAAATTTACCAGATATTTATCAAATAAAACATTAAAACAAAATGCTAAACATTGTATTGTTCGGACCTCCTGGTAGTGGTAAAGGAACACAAGCTAAATTTTTAGAAGAAAAGTACCAAACTCCTCAAATTTCTACTGGAGACTTATTTCGTTTCAACCTTAAAAATGAAACAGAATTAGGCGATCTTGTGAAATCTTACATGGACAAGGGACAATTAGTTCCAGATGAGGTAACAACAAATATGTTGGTTGATCATTTAGATAACAATCCAAATTCGTATGGATATATTTTTGATGGATATCCACGTACAACATCTCAGGCAGAAGCTTTAGATAAAATCTTAGCAGATAAATACGAAAGCGAAGTTTCGATTACATTAGCATTAGTTGTGGATGACGAAATTTTGGTTCAACGTTTATTAGAGCGCGGAAAAACTTCTGGTCGTGCTGATGATGTGGACGAAAAAATTATCCGTGATCGTATTACAGAATATTACGAAAAAACTGCAATTGTAGCAGAACACTACAAAGCGCAAGGAAAATGGATTGAGATTGATGGAGTAGGTTCTATTGAAGATATTACCGAAAAACTGAACGCAGCAATTAAAGAAGTTTTATAAGAACAACTTTTACATAATAAAATAAAAAGGATTCTCATTTTGAGAATCCTTTTTTATTATTGTCAAGCTGAATTTTTTTCAGTTTATCATTTTTCAAGAATTTTTTTAGATTTTCAGGAATTTTCTCCCAAATATGATTAGGAATACCAAATTCTAATTTTTCAAATAGTTTTTCTTTATTGTTCCAAATTATTACATTATCTCAGTACGTTATAAAAAAAGTAGATTTATCTAAATATTCAGAACTATTTATATAATCCATCCAACCTTCTGCAATTAAATTGTTAGAATTATCATATACATAAATTTCTGAGTAATTTTCTAAAGAGCTATTAAGATGGTTACTTAGATGACCTTCAATACAACTATTTGACCAATCAAATTTTAAATTATCAGATTTTACATCATAGTATTTTAAGTCAACAATTAATTGTTCTTCGACTAATTTTCTCAATTCAACACTCATAGGGGATGATAATCCTAAATCTATATAATTTGGAGTCATAAGTTTTCTATTTTCCTTCAACCAAGCCTTTACAAATGTTTTTTACAACAGCAGGACCTTCATAAATAAAACCTGTATAAACTTGTAACAAACTTGCACCAGCTTCCAGTTTTTCTTTCGCGTCCTCGGCTGTATGAATTCCTCCAACTCCAATGATAGGAAATGCTTTGTTCGATTTTTCAGAAAGATAACGAATCACTTCTGTTGAACGATTTTTAAGTGGTTTTCCCGAAACTCCACCAGTTTCTTTTACAATTTCTGGATCAGATTTTAATCCTTCTCTTGAAATGGTTGTATTTGTCGCAATCACTCCAGCAATTTTAGATTCTAATACAATATCTATAATATCATCTAATTGCGAATCCGTCAAATCTGGTGCGATTTTAAGTAAAATTGGTTTCGGTTTTTCGTTCTGATTATTGTATTGTTGCAAATAATTCAGAATGTACAATAAAGGTTCTTTTTCTTGCAAATCACGTAATCCAGGCGTGTTTGGAGAACTCACGTTAACTACAAAATAATCTACATAATCAAACAACGCATTGAAACATTTGATATAATCATCAACAGCATCTTCGTTTGGCGTTAATTTATTTTTACCAATATTTCCGCCGATAATATAGTTTTCACGATTTTTTAGTTCTCTAATTTTCGAAACAGCAAAATCAACACCTTTGTTATTAAATCCCATTCGGTTGATAATCGCTTCATCTTCTACCAAACGAAACATACGCGGCGCATCATTCCCTGGTTGAGGTTTTGGTGTAACGGTTCCAATTTCGATGAAGCCAAATCCGAAGTGGTCCAATTCTTCAATATATTCAGCATTTTTATCAAAACCAGCAGCTAAACCAATTGGATTTTTGAATTTAATTCCAAAAACTTCTCGTTCTAAACTTGGATGATTGTATTGATAAAATTTATCTAATAATTTTCCAACTCCAGGAAATGCAGCATAATTTTTTAGATTTCGCGTAACAAAATGATGCGCATCTTCGGGCTGTAATTGGAATAAAATGTTTTTGAATTGTTTGTACATGTTGCAAAATTAATCAATCCTATTCATTATAAAAATATGTTTTGATTACTTATTTTTTGCGATTGATTGTATTGTGCCAATTGGCGAAATTTCAACAGTTTTTTGACCTTTTACAACATAAAAATAATAGAGACTATTCGTATTGACTAAATAAATTTCTTTTTTCTCACCAGAATTGAAAGTTAAGGTTTGCCCATATTTTTCGAATTTTAAATCTCCATTTTTTATTCGTTTTGACAGAAAATTACCATCACCAATTCCAAATCCTATAAAGAAACAAATTAATAATGCAAAGAAATAATTGATTAGAGTTTTATCAATTATCTTTTCGAATTCTGTATGTGTTAATACTTTACTTTCATCAATTTTGAAATATTTTTTTAAAAATTTCTTAATAAATTTTTTCTCTGAATGTTTCAATGAATACTGTTTAAAACTATAAAGTAGAAAAATAAGAAGAATAAAAAAGATTAGTAGGAAAGGATGTGCGGTAATTTCAGAAATTGGACTTATTAAGATATTCATAATGCTCGAAAATTTCAGAATATTAATATCCAATTGATAATAGAAAATAGATTCTTTAATAATTCCCATGAAGACTAAATAAATATAACCAAAAGGAAGTAATCGTTGTAAATGTTCGTTATTTACTATTGAATCTATTTTTGTCGCGATTTTATTTCTTTGTTAATCATAGAAAGCCTTATGACTAAAGGCATCAAAGTAGTTGAAGTTCCGCAAGCAAAGGCAATTAATGCGTAATTTTTTGATTTTATTGCTGAATATATCAAGAAGATAGAAATCAAAAACATCAAACATCCAAAAGTAATTACCATTGTTTTGGTTTGTTTTTGCTTTTTCAGAAGTTCGTTATCAATATATTCGGACAAATTTTTTTTAGTATTCATATTAGTGTGTTAATTAATTGAATAAATATAAATAAAAATCTGAGTCATTATAAATTATTCATTCAAAATAGATAATACAAGATTTTAATAAACAAATTAGAAATTGTACTTTTGCAGACTAATTAAAAGAGAAAAATTATGCAATCAAATTTTGTTGACTACGTAAAAATAAATTGTAGAGCCGGACATGGAGGTGCGGGTTCAGCAAGTTTGCATCGCGAAAAATATATTGACAAAGGTGGACCAGATGGTGGAGATGGTGGACGTGGAGGAAATATCACGCTTCTTGGAAACTCAAATCTTTGGACCTTGTTAGAATTTCGATTCAAAAGACATTTCCGTGCGCAAAACGGTGGACGTGGAGGTAAATCTCGTTCTACTGGTGCTGACGGTGAAGATATTATTTTGGAAGTTCCGATCGGAACAATTGCCAAAGATGAAGAAGGAAATATTATTGGCGAAGTAACAGAAAATGGGCAAGAATTAATTATTGCGCAAGGAGGAAAAGGGGGGCTAGGAAACTGGCATTTCCGTTCTGCAACGCGTCAAACGCCTCGTTATGCACAGCCAGGTTTGGATGGTGACGAGCGTCAAGTTACATTGGAGTTGAAAATTTTGGCAGATGTTGGTTTAGTTGGTTTTCCAAATGCAGGAAAATCTACTTTATTATCAGCTGTTTCGGCTGCTAAACCAAAAATTGCAGATTACGCATTTACAACGTTAACACCTAACTTGGGAATTGTAGAATACCGTAATCATCAGTCATTTATTATGGCAGATATTCCTGGAATTATCGAAGGTGCGGCAGAAGGAAAAGGTCTTGGACATCGTTTCTTGCGTCATATTGAGCGTAATTCTAACTTATTATTTTTAATTCCTGCCGATACAGAAGATTATAAAAAAGAATATGAAATTCTGTTGAATGAATTGAAAAAATTCAATCCTGAATTGTTAGATAAAGAACGAATTTTAGCTATTTCTAAGTCAGATATGTTAGATGATGAATTGGAAGCTGAGATTAAAGCACAATTACCAACTGATATTGATACGATATTTATTTCGTCTGTTTCTGGAAAAGGAATCACAGAATTGAAAGATTTATTGTGGAAAAAACTACACGAATAACTAATTATTAAAGATAAAGACAAATGTTTGGAAATTTTGGAGACATCATGGGAATGATGGGAAAAATCAATTCATTTAAAGATAAATTTTCTGATTTGAAAAATGAATTAGATGGAGAAATATTTACAACGACTTCTAACGATGGAAAAGTAAAAATTACAATGTCTAAATTAGCAACAATAAAAGATATTGAACTTGCTGAAGGAATGGAAAAAGAAGAAATTGAAGATTTGTTAGTGATGACGTTAAACAAAGCGTTGGAACAAGTAAAAACAGAAGCAATTGACAGAGCGAAAAAAACAGCTCAAGAAAATTTACCAAACATTCCTGGAATGCCTTTCTAAGAAGAATTTGAAAAAATAAAACCCCTAAAAATTAATTTTCAGGGGTTTTTGTTTGATATCTAATTAAAAATAGAATTATTTAATAATCAATTTTGATGTTGATTGACCTTCATTAGATGAAACTTTTATGATATAAACTCCTGATGGTAAATTCGTATCGATTTGTTTCTTTAAATTTCCAGAAGCATTTTCAGAAATTGAATAAACTATTCTTCCATTTACATCAACAATCTCAATATTTACTTTTCCAGAAGCTTTTTGTTCAATTGTGAATTGCCCATTAGATGGATTTGGATATATTGTAGATTTAGTTGTGTTTAAATCTTTGGTTGCTAATAATCCTGTAGAGAATTTTTTTACAGCTAAATAAACATTATCAACAGCTTCAATCATAATATATCCTTCTGTAACATCTTTAGCATTACTAGGCATTTGGAAATTAGCTGATCCAGTATTATCAACAATTCCTAATTCTTCGAATGTTTTTCCTGCATCCCATGAAATTGAAACTTTAACTTTTGTAGTTTCGATAGGAGCTTCGTTAGTTTTAGCAACGTCCCATGTTACATCAAAATTAGAAGCGTTAATTGGTAATTTGCTATCTGCTGTGTCTGGAGTAAGAACGACAAAAGGGCCAACTCCAGCGGTAGCCATTACTTTTACACTTCCGTTTTGAGTTTGGGGACCTTGTACGTTATAATCTCTCGCAGTCACAGTAAAATCATATGTTCTTGCAACAGAAGTTAGAGATTCCCAAACTACATTTCCTGTTCCAGTGTGAAATAATTTACCTGCTAAAATAGAAGTGAAATTAGGGAAATATCTGTATGTTTCTTTAACAGGAGAAAAAGATCTAAAGTTAGGACCAGATGTTTTTGTTTCCTTCACTCTACTATTCGCATTTGTTGTAGCGCTTGTTCCAGAATTGTTTTGTTCCCACGTAGTTAAAACAGCATCATTTTCAGCATCTGTAATTGTAGCATTTAATTTGAATGCTGTTCCCACAGGGATTTTGTATAAAGCTTTTTCTAATTGTATGTTTGGAGGAGTGTTTAGAATTGGTTTTTCTACACCACAACTTTTAGTTTTTAAGTTGTTCTGAACTTGAGCTATACTTCTGTATGTGAAATAATCATCAGAATTTGATTGAACATTATAAGACGTAATACCTGCATATCCCATTACTGTAGAGCCACTTCCAGGTTCAACATTAACTCCTGTACCTTCATAAATGTGAGAATAAGTATGATTAGCTCCCATTTGATGTCCAATTTCATGAGCAACATAATCGATATCAAATTTATCTCCAGAAGGAATTTTGTTTGCAGGAGAAGTCATACCACTCCCTTTTCCATCAGGAAATGCTGTATCACATACACATCCAATACACCCTGCATTTCCTCCTCCTCCTTGAGAGCCGAAAAAGTGTCCAATGTCATATTTATCTTCACCAAGATTATTTGTTAAATAAGTTTGTAATTCAACTTGCCATGTAGATAAATAATAAGGGGCTGAACCATATGTAGGGTGATCTGCCATTCCTTGTGCAGGAGCTGAATATGGATCAGTACTTGCATCTGTAAATATTAAATCATCAATATTATCAATGAATTGGAAATTAACTGACATATCTTTTTCAAATACTCCATTTACACGTGTCATGGTATTTGTCATAGCTGCCAAAGCTTTTTCTTTTGTACCACCAAAATAAGCCGAATATTCTCCAGGAACAGAAAGTGCTAATCGATATGTTTTAAAAACTTGATTATTGGCTTTGTTCTGTAAGTTAGAAGAATTTTCTTTATTAGCTTGATGTTTTGAAATTAGTTCATTTGTTGAACAAACAAAATTACTTACAGCTTTACTAGAACTATGGACTTCGTAATATGTTGAACCTTCAAGATCATAAGATTCAATAAAGTCTGATTTTCCTTCATTTCTAAATATAGAAGAACTCAATCCTAAAGGAGTTACACTAAATCTTAAATAAACAGATGGATCATCTAAACTTTTTCCAACGTATGAGCGAATATTAGGATATTTCTCTTGTAATTTTGGAGATAAGATTGAAGCTTCCCATATCATGTATTTTTGAATACTACCATCAGATGTAGGCATGTCAACAACCACTCCTGATTGATTACTAGTATTCGATGGGGCTAATGTTAATTTATTTTTCAATGTATTGATATCCATTGAATATACTTTTGAATTTTGATATTCAGTAGTAATATTTTTACTTTTTAAAAAATAACTAGGTACTTCCTTCCAATTTTGTGCGTTAGCATAACCGAATAAGGATAAAACTGATAGAGTGAATAAAAGTTTTTTCATTAAATATTGTTAATTATATTTGTTAATTAATGATAAAACTAATAAAATTATATGAGAATAGCTTTTTATTTTTCAATATTTTTAGGAATTATTACTTTGCTATCGTGTCAAAAAAATAATTATTCTAACCAAAATAAACAAGAAAATATACTATCTGTAGAAAGAATAGAATCGTCAAGAAAAATGCACTATGACTTAATTGTAGATAAATCTACTATTGTATTAATCAAAAATGAAAACGATACAATAAAGATAAAAAATACTACGAAAGAATGGGAGAATTTAACAAAACTTATGGATCAAATCTTGCTAGAAAAATTAGAAAATATCAAATCTCCAAGTCAAGCCTTTATGCATGATGGTGCTCCAAATGTAGTTTTGAAATTTCAAACAAAAGATTCAACTTATTATTCTAATCCATATGATAAAGGTAATCCAGCAAAAGAATTAAAGAAAATTGATGATTATTTGACAGAATTATCAACTTCTTTATCTAAATAAAATTCATCATCTTCATTTTCCAACGATTCCAAATATTCTGTTTTCAAACGTTCTTGTTCTTGGTAAATATCCCATAAACGTTCAGCTTGCGGGTCATAATAATTTTCTTGATCCCATTTCGGAACTTCTTTTTGTGGACCAATATTTCTAAACAGATAAGCGAAAAATTCACCCGAGATAAATCCACTCAAATGACCTTCCCAAGAAATAGAATTACTACTTGTATCAGATTTTAATTGCGGTAAAATTTCTTGAGGAACCATTCCCCAAATCATTCCGCCGTATAATAAAATAATGATTAGTGAAATCGCCATCAAACCACGTTCTTTTCTAATTATTCCACTAAAAAATATAAACGAAGCCAATAAGTAAACGATAGAACTTGCTCCAATATGACAACTTACATTGTTATCTAAAAAAGGTGGATTTCCGATGATCCAAAGAATAATTCCTGATAAAATCCAACCAAATAATATCACGTAATAAGCCAATCTATCGTACATCAATAGCGCGATAAAGCTAAGAAAGGCTAACGGAAAAGTATTACTGATGATGTGTTTCCAACCTGAGTGAAATAAAGGCGAGAACAGAATTCCTTTCAATCCTACGAAAGTTCTCGGAATAACGCCGTAACAACTGTCTAAATTGTATCCGTTTTGTTGAAACAAAAAGATAATCCACATTGGGATAAGTAGTAAGAGAGGAATTATAATAGTTTTCTTTGGAAAAGGATAACTCATAAAATTGGTTTCGAAAACATCTTTCAATCTTTATTCCTTTCCAGACAATCTGCCAATTTTGGTCAAATTAAGTTTGATAGCGTTTTATTAATTCTTTCGCAAGCAATTTCCAATCTGTCCATTTTACACCTAATTGATGATTTTGAATAGCAATTTTATGTTGGTAATTCAAATGCTTAATCACTTCCTTATAAGCTTTTATCAAATTAAAATTCGGATCGTAAATGTGAGTTGCTTCAGAATTTGCACCATTAATTTCAAGTATGACAAAATTTCCTTTCTGAAAATCCTCTAAGCTTTTTGTTTTCAAATCGATTCGTCCGTAATAAAAACCATCAATTTTTTTTGCAATTTGATCTATGGTTTCTTCTAATTTAGTCGTTTTTAGAGAAGATCCATCCAAAAAAGTTGTTCCTCGACTATGATTTCCTATTGGTTCAACCAATAATTTTTCATCTTTTTGAAGAACTAAATTTAGTTCGTTTTGAAAACGTTTAAACAAATACTCTTTTCGGTAAAAAGCTCTTAAATTTTGTTCGATTAATTCTTTCAAAGTTGATTTTCCATCGCCCGTAAACGTCAAAAAATCTTTTGCTGTTATCGACAGTATTTTACCATTTTTTTCTTTGGGTAATCGAGCATAGAAAACACCAAACTCAAAATTAGATTGAATATATTCTTGTAAAATTAAATCTCGATTATTTTGCTCTAAATAATTTTTCCAATCAATTTCATTTCTGATTAATTCAACACCAATTCCACGTTCACCAAGATTTGGTTTCGCAATAAAAGGAAAATCAAACGGAATTTCTTGCGTTGTAAATTCTTCAAAAAAAACAGTTTTTGGCTTATAATTTTTATCAATTTGATTGAGTAAATCAATTTTAGAATAATCAATAAATCCGCCCCATTTTATTGTAGGATTTGCCGAGCAAAAGTAAGCTGGAGCGCCTGTTTGAAAGATTTTATAAATGTACCAAGGTGTCAATGGCGCATAAAATAACCAGAATGGCCAAAATTCGTATCGTGTCCATTTTGTTATTTTCGGATTCATTTTTCTTGATTTTGAAAAGCAATTGTAGAAGATGCAATTCCAAAATTTTGTGGAATTTTAATCGTTGAAAAATGAGTTTCGATCGCAATTTTAATCAACGCAAAATGATGAATGCTATGATCGAAACAATACATTAATTCACGATAATTTGTGGTATTAATTGTGAAATCTTCTCCGTAGTAATTCTGTTTTAGTTGAATTGTTTTTTCTAAATCTAAACGTTCTATTTCAGATTTTAGATGATTCAACGTATTTATACTTTCGACAACCGAATTTTCTAAAGCACGATTTCGTTCTCTCTCATCATAACAAATGCAATTGTTTTTTCGTGCGTGTAAAAAGCACGAATAAAACTCTATAATATGGCGAAAATGTTGACCAACAGAAGCATCAGAAATGATTTCTAATTCCTTTTGAAAAGACAGATCGTCAAATTGCAAAAGAATCGATTTCATTTCATCAAAAGAATGCGCTATAGTTTTCTGAATACTCATAATTCTTTGCAAAGATAAATTTTTACATTTGAACTAAATTGAAAAATGAGATGTGTATAATCAGTTTTTACAGAAATGAGGATGAATTTGTATTGACGCACAACCGAGATGAGGAAATAAATCGTTCTTCTTCTAAAGAGATTGTGGAGCAAAAGCGTTTTGATAAAACCTATTTTTCGCCTGTAGATGAGCGTGCAAATGGAACTTGGATTTTTTATTCGGAACAATATATTGCGTGTATTTTGAATGGAGGAATCGAAAAACCAACGCATTTTAAAGAGAAATACAGAGAAAGTAGAGGAATTATCTTGTTAGATTTATTGAAATATAATTCTGTAAATGAGTTTATTAATTCAGAAAATTTGTCAGAAATCGCACCTTTTACAATTTTTGTTTTTGAAAGAACAACTAAAAATGCTTACCTTTTGTTTTGGAATGAAAATAAACTGAGTGTAAAAGATGTTTCGCAAGAAAAAATTGTGACATGGTGTTCGTCGACATTGTACAGTCCTGAAAGAAGAAATGAAATTGATGAAATTTTTAACCAAAATAATGAGTTAAATTCCGAAGAAATTTTAGAACTTCACGATGATTTGAAAATGAATAAAGGCGATTTGTACGATTTTTTAGCAACGACATCTATCTCTCAAATTATTATGAATTCTTTAAGAATTGATATGAAATATTGTCAGCTATTTTGAAATTAATAGACAATAATTCGTTATTTTAAGGAATCATCAAATCATTTTGGACATAGGCATAATTTATGCTATAGTCTATCAGAATAATTATATTTGTTAAAGACAGCTTAAATAATAAAATGAACGATAATTTCTCACAACAAGTAAAAGACGTTATTTCTTACAGTAAGGAAGAAGCGTTAAGATTAGGCCACGACCAAATAGGAACGGAACACCTTCTGTTGGGGATTATTCGCGACGGTGAAGGGAAAGCCATTTCTGTCTTAGAAGCATTGAATGTCGATTTAGACGAAATGCGTCAAAAAATAGAAAACCTAAACCCAGCAAAAGAAACTCCAGGTAATAATATAAAAAATTTGAGTTTGACAAAACAAGCTGAAAGAGCGTTGAAAACAACGTTCTTAGAGGCTAAATTGTTTAAAAGTCCGACGGTAAATACAATTCACTTATTATTGTGTATTCTTCGTAATGAAAACGATCCGATTACAAAATTGATGAATAAGTTGGATATTGATTACAATACAGTAAAGGAAGAATTCAAATTTCAATTTCAAGATGAGGAAATTCAATCTCCTCGAGCAGAAAATCCATCTTTTGATGGAGGTGATTCTGATAACGATTTTGAGCGTGCGTCTACAAGCAAATCTACTTCAAAAAGTAAAACACCAGTTTTAGATAATTTTGGACGAGATTTAACAGCGATTGCGCAAGAAGGAAAATTAGATCCTGTAGTTGGACGTGAAAAAGAAATAGAGCGTGTTTCTCAAATTCTTTCTCGTCGTAAAAAGAATAATCCATTGTTGATTGGAGAGCCAGGGGTTGGTAAATCTGCAATTGCAGAAGGTTTAGCTTTAAGAATTGTACAACGTAAAGTTTCGCGCGTATTGTTTAACAAACGTGTGGTAACATTAGATTTAGCATCGTTAGTTGCTGGAACTAAATACCGTGGACAATTTGAAGAGCGTATGAAAGCTATTATGAATGAATTAGAGAAAAATGACGACATTATTCTTTTCATTGATGAGTTACATACAATTGTTGGAGCAGGAGGAGCTACAGGTTCTTTAGATGCTTCTAACATGTTTAAACCTGCTTTGGCGCGTGGTGAATTACAATGTATTGGTGCAACAACGTTGGATGAGTATCGTCAATATATTGAAAAAGATGGCGCATTAGTTCGTCGTTTTCAAAATGTGATGGTTGAGCCAACAACTCCAGAAGAAACATTACAGATTTTACATAACATCAAAGATAAGTACGAAGCGCATCACAATGTAAATTATACAGACGAAGCGTTACAAGCTTGTGTTAATTTGACAACACGTTATATTACAGATCGTTTCTTGCCAGATAAAGCGATTGACGCTTTAGATGAAGCTGGTTCTCGTGTGCATATCAAGAATATAAAAGTTCCACAAGAAATTTTAGACCTTGAAGTAAAATTAGAAGAAGTTCGTGAAGAGAAAACTAAAGTTGTAAAATCTCAAAAATACGAAGAAGCTGCTCGTTTACGTGATTCAGAGAAACAAATAGAAAGTGATTTGAAACGTGAGCAAGCAAAATGGGTACAAGAATCGAAAGAGAATCGTGAAACGGTTACAGAAGAAAATGTAGCGGAAGTTGTTTCGTTGATGTCTGGCGTTCCTGTGCATCGTGTAGCTGAAAAAGAATTGAAAAAATTAGCTCAGATGAATGAGTTAATGAAAGGAAAAGTAATTGGTCAAGATGAAGCGGTAGCGAAAGTTGTGAAAGCAATTCAACGTAATCGTGCAGGTTTGAAAGATCCAAATAAACCAATTGGTTCATTCATTTTCTTAGGAACTACGGGGGTTGGTAAAACACAATTAGCGAAAGTTTTGGCGAAAGAAATCTTTGATTCTAACGATGCATTAATTCGTATCGATATGTCAGAATACATGGAGAAATTTGCCGTTTCTCGCTTGGTTGGAGCACCTCCGGGCTACGTTGGTTACGAAGAAGGTGGACAATTGACAGAAGCAGTTCGTCGTAAACCATATGCGGTAATTTTGTTAGATGAGATTGAGAAAGCGCATCCAGATGTATTCAATATTTTATTACAAATTTTGGATGATGGTCATGTAACTGATAGTTTAGGTCGTAAAGTTGATTTCCGTAATACGATTATCATTTTAACGTCTAACATTGGTACAAGACAATTGAAAGAGTTTGGAGATGGTGTCGGATTTGGAACTTCATCTAAGAAAGATTCTGCCGATGAACGTGCAAAATCAACAATTGAAACAGCTTTAAAACGTGCTTTCGCGCCAGAATTTTTGAATCGTATT
>NZ_DLOC01000057.1:0-20277 GCF_002478465.1 Empedobacter sp. UBA7494 | reverse complement strand
TCATTTTTTCAGGACGTTACAGAATAATTTTAATTCTTAATCAACGATTGTGTTTCTGTTGTTCCATCTTCATTAAAAACGCGAACAATGTATTTTCCTTTTTTCAAACTTTGTACATTAAAGTTTGCTTTTTGGCTTCCATCTAATTTTTTATTCATCACTTCATTTCCAATAATCGAGTATATAGACACCGAACTTGCTTTCGATGGATTATCAAATTTTATTGTAAACGTAGAACTCGCAGGATTTGGATAAATGCTAACAGAGCCTTTGTCCTGATCAAATCTCGACTGAGCTGATGCAGATGTTATGGTGAATAAAAATATAGTTATAAATAGTATAAAGTGTTTCATATGCTTGTAATCCTAACAAATATAAAAATAAATAATTATAAAACAAACATTTCAAAATATATACCAAACAAAAAAGTGATGCTAAATTTTAGCATCACTTTAAGATATATAATAAAAATTATAAACTTATTATAAGCTGTAACGGATAAATCCAGTTACTTTCAAGTCAGCGTTAACAGCTTTAACGACATCTTGAACAGAAGTTTTTCCGTCTTTGATTGACGCTTGGTGAACTAATGTATTCTCTTTGAAGAATTTTTGTAATTTACCTTGAGCGATGTTTTCAATCATGTTTTCTGGTTTACCTTCTGCAACTAAAGTTTCTCTAGCGATAGATAATTCAGTGTCAATTACAGATTGAGCAACAGAAGTTTCATCTAATGCTACTGGGTTCATAGCAGCAACTTGCATAGCAACGTCACGAGCTACTTCAGAAGCACCTTCTACGTTAGCAGATAAAGAAACTACAGCACCAATTTTGTTACCAGCGTGGATGTAAGAATTAACGATAGCACCTTCGATAGCTTGGAAAGTACCAATTTCGATTTTTTCTCCAATAACACCTGTTTGCTCAGTTAATTTTTCACCAACTGTAATTCCTGCGAATGGTAAAGCTAATAATTCTTCTTTAGAGTTAACTGTTAAAGCTAAATCAGCGATTTCGTTAGCCATAGCAACGAAAGCTTCATTTTTAGCAACGAAGTCAGTCTCACAGTTCAAAGCGATAACTATACCTTTAGTTTGGTCAGCGTTAACTTTAGCGATAACTGCACCTTCTGTAGAATCACGGTCAGCTCTTTTAGCAGCTACTTTTTGTCCTTGTTTACGTAAAACTTCTACAGCTTTATCGAAATCTCCACCAGCTTCTTCTAAAGCTTTTTTAGAGTCCATCATTCCCGCACCAGTTGCGTTTCTTAATTTACTTACCTCAGCGGCTGTTGCTTTGTAGCTCATAGTAATATTTTTATTTTGTTTCTTAATATTTTAAATAAAAGTAGCTCGTACACCACAAAGTGGTGTAGGAGCTACAAGGTATATTATATCGATGAATTGATCATCAAGTTAATGTTAAGCTTCTTTTGTTTCAGCTCCTTCTTCTTTACCTTCTTTTGCTTTTTCTTTTTCTGCTTTACGTGTAGATAAACCAGCTTTGATAGAATCAGCTACTGTAGATAAGATGATATCGATAGATTTAGAAGCATCATCATTTGCAGGGATTGGGAAATCTACTTGACGAGGGTCAGTATTTGTATCAACCATTGCAAAGATTGGAATACCCAATTTTTGAGCTTCTGCTACAGCGATGTGCTCACGTACGATATCTACAATAAATACTGCAGATGGTAAACGTGTCATATCAGCGATAGAACCTAAGTTTTTCTCTAAAGATGCTCTTTGACGATCAACTTGTAATCTTTCTTTTTTAGATAGTGTTTCAAACGTACCGTCTTTTTTCATACGATCGATTGAATTCATTTTTTTAACTGCTTTACGGATAGTAACAAAGTTAGTTAACATCCCACCAGGCCAACGTTCTGTAATATAAGGCATGTTGATTTCTTCAGCATGCTTAGCTACAACATCTTTTGCTTGTTTTTTAGTTGCAACAAAAAGAACTTTACGTCCAGATGCAGCAATTTTTCCTAAAGCTTCAGATGCTTCATCTAATTTCACTGCAGTTTTGTGAAGGTCGATGATGTGGATTCCGTTTTTCTCCATAAAAATATAAGGAGCCATAGCCGGATTCCATTTTCTTGTTAAGTGACCAAAGTGCACACCAGCACCTAATAAGTCCTTTACATTTACTTTTGCCATTTTCTTTTTTTTAGTTTACGTTCCGTTATCTCAACAAGCAACAAACAAGTGGTCGAAAAATTCTAGCCTTATTTGTTTAGATGCTAAACCAACGGAAAATGGATTTTTTAATGAATTGAATAAATTAACGTTTAGAGAATTGGAATTTCTTACGCGCTTTCTTTTGACCGAATTTTTTACGTTCAACCATACGTGGGTCACGTGTTAATAACCCTTCTGGTTTTAATTGTAAACGAAAATCTGCGTCAACTTCACATAAAGCTCTAGAAATAGCTAAACGAATTGCTTCAGCTTGACCAGTGATTCCACCACCAAATACTTTGATATCTACATTGTATTTCTCTTTTGTACCAGTGATTAAAAATGGTTGTTCTACTTTGTATTGTAATACTGCTGTAGGGAAGTAGATTGCTAACTCGCGCCCGTTAATGAAGATTTCTCCATTACCTTCTTGTAAGTATACACGAGCAACAGATGTTTTTCTACGTCCGATTTTATGAACTATTGCCATGGAATTAGATTATAAATATTCGTTAATATCGATTTGTTTTGGTTGTTGAGCTTCGTGATTGTGCTCAGTACCAACAAATACATGTAAATTAGTCAATAATTTACTACCTAATTTATTTTTAGGTAACATTCCTTTTACTGACTTTTCGATTAAGCGTACAGGATCTTTTGCAAAAACTTCTTTCGCAGTTAATGATCTTTGTCCACCTGGGTAACCTGTGTGACGGATGTATAATTTGTCATCCCATTTGTTACCTGTTAATTGAATTTTGTCAGCGTTTAAAACAATTACATAATCTCCACAATCTGCATGAGGAGTGAAGTTTGTTTTGTGCTTACCTCTGATAAGCTTCGCAACACCTGACGCTAAACGACCTAATGATAAGTCAGAAGCGTCCACAACTACCCATTCTTTCTGAGCAGTTTCTTTGTTGGCTGATGAAGTTTTGTAACTTAACGTGTCCACTATCTTGATTTTTAATATTTTATAAATTACCGACAATCCGATCGGGGTGCAAATGTACAAAATGATTCTGTTTTCCCAAAAGATTTTAGGAATTATTCGTCATTTTGATGGATTTGTACCATTTAGATGGTTGTCAAAACGTTTGCAAAATTACGTTAATTAATTGAATATCCAATATTTTTTTCGAATTAGACGTTCTATTTAATCGATTGATTGTATGAAAAAGAATTCGTTTTATTGTTTAATCAATTAAGTATGACGCTAAACAAAATTTAAAAACCGTGCAATTCAAAATTTAAATTGCACGGTTTTTTTTATTGTAAGATATCTTATTTTAACCTCTTGAGAAAGGTAAAATAGTTTGAGTTGTAGAACCTAAACCTTCAATTCCATATTCGATAACATCTCCTGGTTTTAGCCAAACTTGAGGTGTTTTTCCCATTCCTGATCCTGCAGGTGAACCTGTAGAAATAATATCTCCAGGTAAGAAAGACATAAATTGAGATAGGTAAGAAATTAATTTAGGAATACGGTAAATAAAATCACTTGTATTACCATCTTGCATTAATTCTCCGTTTAATTTTAACCAAACACGTAAATTATTTACATCCTCGATTTCGTCTTTTGTTGCAATAAAAGGTCCAACAGGCGCAAATGTATCACATCCTTTTCCTTTGTCCCAAGTACCACCACGTTCTGTTTGGAAAGCACGCTCAGAAATATCATTAATTAAGGCATAGCCATATACGTGATTCATCGCCTCTTCTTCCGTTACATTATTTGCTTTTTCACCAATAATAATACAAAGTTCTGTTTCCCAGTCCATTTTTGTAGAACCATTTGGTTGCATAATTCCGTCTTCAGGTCCGTTAAACGATTGATTCGCTTTGATAAACATAATCGGTTCTGCTTGTTGTTGTAAACCTGTTTCTTTTACGTGATCATCGAAGTTAAGACCTACACAAACAATTTTTCCTGGACGAGTTAAAGGTGTTCCAATACGTACATCATCTTCAACTAATGGCAAGCTGTTAATGTTAAGCTCGATATATTTTTGTAAAGTTTCTTGTTTTTCTGTATTTCCAAAAAAATCATCATCATAAATAATTCCTGATGCTGAAACATCGAATTTTTTCTCATCGATGATTACACCTGATTTCTCCTGACCTTTTGGTCCGAATCTAAAAATTTTCATCTTCTTTATATTTTTTCCGCCACAAATATACGACGTATTGTTTTTTGATTAAATAAATAAAAAAAGACATCTGTCATTAACAGATGTCTTATAAAGATAAAAAATAATTATATTTATTTAAAATTATTTAGTAATTCCTCTCGAAATTACAATTTTTTGAATTTCTGATGTTCCTTCGTAAATCTGAGTAATTTTTGCATCACGCATCATACGTTCTACATGATACTCGCGAACATAACCATTTCCTCCATGAATTTGAACGGCTTCTGAAGCAACTTCGTTCGCTGTTTTAGAAGCAAATAGTTTTGCCATTGCACCAGAAATAGAAATGTCTTTTCCCTCATCTTTCTCAACCGCAGCTTTAAAACATAACATACGAGCAGCTGTAATATTAGTTGCCATATCTGCTAATTTGAATGCAACAGCTTGATGATTGATGATTTCAGTTTTGAATGCTTTACGAATTTTTGCATAATCTAATGCTAATTCATAAGCACCTTGAGCAATACCTAATGCTTGAGAAGCAATACCGATACGTCCTCCGTTTAAGACATTCATTGCGAAAGCAAATCCAAATCCGTCTTCACCAATACGGTTTTCTTTTGGCACTTTAACATCATTAAAGAATAATGAATGTGTGTCAGAACCACGGATTCCCATTTTTTGTTCTTTTGGTCCAATTTCGAAGCCTGCCCATCCTTTTTCTACGATGAAAGCATTGATTCCTTTGTGACCTTTTTCTGGATCAGTTTGAGCGATTACTAAATAAGTAGAAGCTGTTCCACCATTCGTAATCCAGTTTTTTGTACCATTTAATAAATAGTGATCTCCCATATCTACCGCAGTAGTTTTTTGAGAAGTTGCATCAGAACCAGCGTCTGGCTCAGATAAACAAAATGCTCCAATCACTTGACCAGAAGCTAATGGTACTAAATATTTTTGTTTTTGATCTTCGTTACAATATTTTTCCATACCAGCACAAACCAAAGAGTTGTTAACTGACATGACAACAGCAGCAGAAGCATCAACTTTAGCTATTTCTTCCATTGCAATGACATAAGAAACACTATCTAAACCAGATCCTCCGTATTTTGGGTCAACCATCATACCTAAGAATCCAAGTTCTCCCATTTTTTTTACTGCATCAGTTGGGAAAGTAGATGTTTCGTCGCGTTCGATAACTCCTGGTAATAATTCGGCTTTAGCGAAATCACGAGCAGCTTCTTGAATCATTAATTGTTCTTCCGATAATTGAAAATTCATGTGATTATATTATTTATGGTTTTTATTATTTTATGATTATGACTTTAAATTTTTATTCAAATTTTAGAGAAAAAACAAATGCTCTGGTTGATAATGAATTTAAACTTCCTGTCCAATATGGTACTGTTATTTGACTTCCAGGATTTCTAGGGTCATCTATAGTAGAATTATCAGGAACAATTTCATTATTAAAGAAGAACATACCTTTTAGAGCTGGTGTAAGTTTAAATCGTTTGAAATAAATTTCAACTCCAATTTCTGCTTGCCAGTTAAAGTTATTCGTTGTTGTTCTGAATACTCCAGTTGCATTATCATCTTCTTTCTTTTCGTTGGATTGCAGATTCATTAAATATCCCAAACCTCCTTGTATATAAGGACGTGTGTTGTACCAACGATCTCCATGAAAATTAAGTAATAAAGGTATTTCGACATAAGTAGATTTAACTTCACGTTTTATGTTTGTATCTTCTGGGTCGTAGAAGCCATTAATAGGATCAGATAAAATATAATTTGTAAAATACAATGTTCTTTGGGCAAAATGCAACCCAGGTTCAGATTTTACGTCTATGTAATCATTTATACGCATTTTTGCGATTAATCCAACAGAAAAACCTGCTTTATTTTCTTGGTCCAAATACACTAAGCCGTGTTCATTTACTCCGTCATCTTCTGAACTATCAGGAGTTCCTGGTAAAGGATTCTTTTGCGCTTTTGGAACAATCTTGTAATTCATCATATTTGTACCCAAAAAATATCCGAAACTAAATTTTTTCTGATCAGTTTCAGTTCTGTTTTCGCTTCTGTCATTATTAGGGCGAAACTGCGCATTTACAATGCTAGCAACAGTTAACGATAATGCGATGATTAGATTTTTTCTCATAGACTTTCAACGAATAACAAGCAAATTTATTTTATACTCTTATAAATGCTTGCAATACCAAAAGTAAGTTTTTTATCAATAGGTTGTGTAAATTTTACACTTTTCAGAATGTTTTTCATTTCTTCTCCATGTGGAAAAGCACGAACTGAATCTGGTAAATAGGTATAAGCACTTTGATCTTTCGAAACCATTTTACCAATTGCAGGTAAAATATTTTTAGAATAAAAAGTATACAACTGTTTCATTGGAAAAGCTGTAGGATAAGAAAATTCTAAAATAACAAAAGTTCCTCCAGGTCTTAAAACACGATTAATTTCTGCTAAACCTTTTTCTAAGTTTTCAAAATTACGAACACCAAAAGAAACGGTTACACAGTCAAAAGTGTTATCAGGAAAAGGTAAATTTTCCGAATCACCTTGTACCATTTCGATACGATTTTCTAATCCAGCTTCTTTTACTTTTTTGCGACCAACTTCCAACATTCCGTTAGATAAGTCTAATCCAGTAATTTTTGCACCGGTATTTTTACCCATCATAATCGCTAAATCTCCTGTTCCAGTCGCGATATCTAAAATCGTTTTTGGTTGAGAAGCTTTTACCATTTTGATGACATCTTTTCGCCATTGAATGTCGATTCCCATTGATAAAACACGGTTTAATAAATCGTATTTTGGCGAAATATTATCGAACATTTGCTCGACTTGTTTCTTTTTATTTAGATCTGATGCTTCGTAAGGAGTTACTGCATCGTGTTGATGATTTGCCATTTTGTAAAGTTATAAAATCTAAATCTTATTCGTAATTCTCGAAATAAAATTGTTTAAAATCTTCTTTGTTAAATATTTTCGATAAATCAGTTGCTTTTTCGCTACCTGCACTTTTGATAAACATCTTAGGATAATCCTGATCGATGTTGTAGTAAAAGTTTTCGATGTATAATTGAGAAGATTTTTCGATAATTCCGTGATAAACCTTGTTATCTATTGCAATATTGTTTGATAAAAAGATAGAATCTTTGTTTTTTCTAACACCATAAGGTCGTGTAAATGTATAATATTCTTGATGAGTAGGGTTTATAAAACCATTTGCTCTTGTAATATCTACAACTGTATCTACATTTTTGTTATTAAAACTATAAACGATATGTGCTTTTCCTTTTTTCAGGTCTACTCTTGCATTTTGTTGCGGTGCAATTGTAAAATCTTTATCGTTAATTTTGATTGTCAAGGTTTTGTTTGATGGATTGTCAATCACATACCCATCTTTTTTGCTCAAAAAAGTGTTATAAACAACAACGATCAAAGCAGCTAATCCACAGACGATTAAAAGACCAATTAATGAAGGATTTTTTTTCATGCTGCTAAATTAATTATACTTTATTAATTTCGGCATGAGTTATTACATATTTTTCATGACTATTTTAATGAAATGTGTAACTTTGTCGCTATTATTTTTTTATTAAAATTGAACAATATTAATATGATAAACTCTGTAATTACAGGTTCTGGACACTATTTACCAAATAGAATTGTTACGAACGAAGATTTTGTTAACCACGAATTTTATGACGAAAGTGGAAATCGTTTGGATAAAACTGGTGAAGAAATTACGCGTAAATTTGAGGAAATTACAGAAATCAGAGAAAGAAGATATGTAGAAGATGATTTATTAAATTCTGATATCGCAACTTTTGCTGCTAAAAAAGCAATTGAAGAATCTGGCGTTAATCCAGAAGAATTAGATTATATAATCGTTGGGCACAACTTTGGAGATATTGATCCTGTTGGTCATCAAATTGATATTATGCCGTCAATTTCGGCAAAAGTAAAACACAATTTAGGAATCAAAAACCTAAAATGTAAACCTTATGATATGACATTTGGTTGTCCAGGTTGGATAGAATCATTGATTTTAGGACATCAATTTATTCAAGCAAATATTGCAAAGAAAGTTTTGGTAATCGGTTCTGATACGTTATCTCGTGCTGTAGATCCGCATGATCGTTCTGCGATGATTTTTGCAGATGGAGCAGGAGCAGTTGTTTTGGAAGCGAAAGAAGCTGATTATAAATATGGAATCATCAATCACGAAACGTTAAGTTATACAGGTGATGAATTGGCTTACTTGACAAATGGACGTTCTGCAAATCCAGATTATAAAGGTTCAATCAAAACAATTAATATGAAAGGTCGTAAAGTTTACGAATTCGTATTAAAAAATGTTCCACCAGCAATTAAAGAATTGTTAGATGAAACAAATTTATCAATTACCGATATTGATAAAATTTTATTGCACCAAGCAAATGCAAAAATGGATCATGCAATGATAGAGCGTTTATACAAATTATATGGTGTAGCTGTACCAGAAAAAATTGATCCAATGACGGTTCAATTCTTAGGAAATACATCTGTAGCAACGGTTCCTACAATGTTTGATTTAATAAAAAAAGGAGAATTAGCTCCTCATCAATTTCACGCAAATGATAAAATTATTTTAGCTTCTGTTGGAGCTGCAATGAATGTTAATGCAGTGATTTATCAATTCGAAAAATAAAAATAAAAAACACATATACTATTGTGAATACATTCGGAAGACTATTTAAAATTTCGACTTTTGGTGAAAGTCATGGTGTAGCGATTGGAGGTGTAATTGATGGTGTTCCAAGTGGAATCGAATTAGATTTTGATTGGATACAAGCGCAATTAGATCGTCGTAAACCAGGACAATCTGCAATTGTGACACAACGAAAAGAACCAGATAGAGTACAATTTCTTTCAGGTATTTTTGAAGGAAAAACAACAGGTGCTTCTATCGGGTTTATTATTCCGAATGATAATCAAAAATCTCACGATTACGATCATATAAAAGACGTTTTTCGTCCTTCTCATGCCGATTTTACATACGAAACCAAATATGGTGTTCGCGATCATAGAGGTGGAGGAAGAACTTCTGCGCGCGAAACGGCTAATTGGGTTGTTGGTGGCGCTGTTGCAAAACATGTGATTCCAAATATCAATATTACAGCTTATGTAAGCGGAGTAGGTGAGTTGAAGTTGGATAATGATTATTCTACATTAGATTTTTCTAAAATTGAAGATACTGCGGTTCGCTGTCCAAATTTAGAAATGGCAGAAAAAATGATCGATCTTATCAAAGAAATTCGCAAAGAAGGTGATACAATTGGTGGTGAAGTTACCTGCGTTATTCAAAATGTGCCAGTAGGTTTAGGTGAACCAATTTTTGATAAATTGCATGCTCGTTTAGGGCAAGCAATGATGTCGATAAACGCGGTGAAAGGTTTTGAATACGGCGAAGGTTTTGATTCAACATCAATGAAAGGTTCAGAAATGAATGATCAATTCAACCAAGATGGAACAACAAAAACCAATTTTTCTGGAGGAATACAAGGTGGAGTTTCAAATGGGATGGATATTTATTTCAAAGTTGCTTTCAAGCCAGTTGCGACATTAATGCAAGAACAAACGACGTTGAATGCTGATGGCGAAATGGTCGAAATGCATGGAAAAGGTCGTCATGATCCTTGTGTTGTTCCAAGAGCCGTTCCTATTGTAGAAAGTTTAGTTGCGATGGTTTTGGCTGATATGTTGCTGATACAACGAACAAGAAATATATAAATAACAAAAAACTCCAACTGTAAAAGTTGGAGTTTTTTGTTTTGCTTAACGCTTTTAACCAAAATCCTTCATTTCTTTTCTGTATGTTTCTCCAATTGGTAAAATTTTCTGATTGAGATAAACAGAATTTCCATCAATAGAAGTTAAAAAATCAAGATTGATGATATACGAACGATGAATTCTTTTGAAATGATTTGGTAATTTTTCTTCGAAAGACTTCATAGTTTCTAAGACTAATATTTTTTCAGTTTTGGTATGAATTCGAATATAATCTTTCAAGCCTTCAATGTAAATTAAATCTGAAAAATTAATTTTTACTTGCTTTCCATCTGCTTTTACAAACAAATAAGTCGACTGATTTTTAGTTGATGTCGTTTGAAAAAAATCAACATATTTTTTTATAGAGGCATCAAAACGTTCTTTCGTAATAGGTTTCAATAAATAATCAACCACATGAAAATTAAAACTTTCTAAAGCATAATCTTGATAAGAAGTTGTAACGATAAATTTCTGAGAATGATCAAGGATTTTCATGAATTGAATTCCTGTTAATTCAGGCATTTGAATATCTGTGAAAATAAGATCAACTTTATTATTTTTGAGAAAATCAATTGCCTCAAAAACTTCGGTTGTAGCAAGTGAAACAATTAAATTTTCATTTTCAGAAGCGTGTTTTTTTAATAATTCAACAGCCAAAGGTTCATCGTCTAAAATAATATACTTAATTTTCGTCATTTAATGGAATTTTTAAGTAAATATGAAAGGTTTCATAATCGTTTTTAATCTCGAAAGTATAATTATTTCCGAAATAATAATTCAATCTTTTTTTCAAATTCGTTAATCCAATTCCTGAAGTTTCATCTTTTTGATGTTGATTAATTTTATTTGAAACGGAAATCTCAAGGTATTCAGAATTAGTTTTTAAATTGATTTTAATTGGATGATTAATGTCTTTTACAACACCATGTTTTATTGCATTTTCGATTAAAGGCGAAATAATATATGGATGAATTAATTTTTAGAATTCTCAATCAAAAATTCTTTTTCGACATAAAATTTTTCTCCATAACGAATCTGCTCCAAATCTAAATATTGATTGATGTAATCAATTTCTCGTTCAATTTCTATTTTATCTTTATTGGTTTCGTAGGTTGTAAAATGCATAATTGCACTCAAATTTTCGATTGCTTTTAACGAATGAGGAGAATTTACACTCACCAAACTATAAATATTATTGAGTGTATTAAACAAAAAATGAGGATTTATTTGAGATTTCAGAAAATTGATTTCAGCTTCTTTTTTCTCTTTCTCGATAATGTTATTTTGTTTTAGTGTATGGATTGAATGAAATGTCATCCATAAAAAAGTGACGAAAAAACGATAAAAGAACCATAATGTAAATTGTCGTAAATGTAAAAACTAATCGTTATTCCTTCAAAATAATTGACTTTGTGAAACAAAAAATCTGTAATAATTTGCTCAATAAAATAACGAACAATAATAAATGTTGTAAAGGAACATTTTATAGAGAATAATATCGATTTCCAATTGATATTTTTTAGAAAATAAGGAGCAATAAAAAAATAGATAATAAAAATTGTAATTAACTGAACAATATACATTATTGATGCAAATAAGTTAATTGCTTCAAAAAATGAATTTCCGTTAGTTAGATTAACTAAGCCAATTGTTATATAATCAAACAGAATGTAAATAAGCCAGAACCCCAAAAGTATAAGTACACTTTTTTGTTTCGAGAAACTTAAATTTTTTTTATCACTCTCCATTGTTTTTGTTTTTTGTAAAATTAGATTCTTTTCTACATAAACGGTTTACGATTCGTCGATTAATGAAGTGGATTGGTCGATAAATTAAAAATAGTTTTTCTGTAATACTTGAGATTTGTGTAATAAAATTTAATGTTATGAAGAAAATTTTAATTGTATACCTATTATTATTTATAGGAATTGGAAATCTATTTGCTCAAGAAAATTTTAAAGATCCTGATTTAATTTTACAAAATAGAAAAAAAATTCCAAAAGTAATGTTAGTTGGCAGTTGGCATTTTAATTATCCTGGATTGGATGCACACAAAGTAGAGGATAAAGATAAAATAAATATCTATTCAGAAAAAAGACAGAAAGAATTATCAGAGTTAATTAATTATATATCAAAATTTAAACCAACTAAAATTGTTGTAGAATCTGGAAGAAATACAGGGTATTTGATTAATAATTATAAAAAATTTAAAAAAGGTGAGCAAGAGCTTTATGCAAATGAAAGGAGTCAGCTTGGAATGAGATTGGCTGATAAATTTAAATTAGACACGATTTATGGTGTTGATGCTTATCCTTTGATTTTAGAATTAATAGAAAAGAGAGATTCTCTAGCTCCAAAAGATTATATCTATTCGATTTTAGAAAGACATTATTTTGGAGGACATGATGAAATGTCAAAAAAATACACGACTTTTTATGAATATCAAACAAAATTAACTACCGAAAATACTCTTTTAGAATCATTTAAATATATAAATACAGATAAAGTAATTGATAGAATGTTTGGAGCTTATATTGCTGGAGGTCAATTTGAGTCAGAGAATTTTGAAGGACCAGATGCTCTTTCTATGTTTTGGATGAATAGAAATTTAAGAATTTATAAAAATATTAATTCAATTGGGATTAAAGATGATGACAGAGTTTTAGTAATTTTTGGACTTGGACATATTCCTATTTTAAAATGGTTTTTTCAAACTTCACCAGAATTTGAATTAGTAAAATTTAACTCACTATAAGCACAAAAAAAACCTCGCAAACTGCGAGGTTTTTTATATATAGTTGAATAATAATTATTCTTCTGTAGATGGAGTTTCTTCTGTAACAACTTCTTCAGATACTTCCTCTTTTTTCGCTTTCTTGTCGTTAGCGTAAATTGGGTTATCATAGTTGAAGAAAGAACCTTCTTCTTTAGTAGCATTAGCTGCTTTTTGAGCATCTAATTTAGCTAATTCTGCTCTAGTTTTAGCAGCTTCTTCAGCAGCTTTGATAGATGCAGCATCTGGTACAATTTCAAATCCGAAATCTACTTCAACATCTCTGTGGAAACGAACTTTAGCTTCGTATTTCCCTAAACGTTTGATAGTATTTCCAGGGATTCTAATGTTTTTCTTCTCGATTTCAACACCAGCTTTTATTAAAGCTTCTGCTAAATCTGCATTGTTGATAGATCCAAATAATTTGTCTCCAGAACCAACTTTAGCGTCGATTTTAACAACTAAACCATCTAATTTAGCTGCTTTTTCTTTTGCTGCAGCGATTAATGTAGCTTCTTCTGCTTTACGAGCTTCTAAAACTTCGTTTAATGCTTTTACGTTATTTGGAGTTGCAACTGATGCTAATCCACGAGGGATTAAGAAGTTACGTGCGTATCCAGGTTTTACTGAAACAACTTCAAATTCAAAACCTAAACCTTCTACATCTTGTCTTAAAATTACGTTCATGATATTTTAATATTTAGGTTATTATTTTAATTGATCACCAATAAATGGCATTAATGCTAAGTGACGAGCTCTTTTGATCGCTTTAGAAACTTTTCTTTGGTATTTTAAAGATGTTCCTGTGTAACGACGAGGTAAAATTTTACCTTGCTCATTCACGAATTGAATTAAGAAATCAGCGTCTTTATAGTCAACGTATTTGATTCCAAATTTTTTGAAACGACAATATTTTGAGTTTGATTGTGTTTCGATATCTAAAGGAGATAAATAACGGATTTCTGATTCGCTACCTCCAGCTGCTTTTTTTGCTAAATCGTCAATTGCCATAGCTTTGCTTATTTGTTAGAGTTAGACTTTAATTTTGTTCTACGTTTTTCTGCCCAGTCCATACCGTGTTTGTCTAATTTCACAGTTAAGAAACGGATTACACGCTCATCACGTTTGTAAGCAACTTCTAATTGAGAAACTAACTCGTTATTGTCTGATTTAAATTCTACTAAGTGGTAGAATCCATTTCTTTTGTTTTGAATTGGGTAAGCTAATTTTTTTAAGCCCCAGTTCTCTTTTGCTACGATTTCACCACCGTTAGCAGTAACAAAGTCATTGAATTTATTAACTGCTTCCTCTACCTGAGAATCAGATAGAACGGGAGTCAAAATGAAAACAGTTTCGTAATGTGTCATTTTTAACTTCTTTTAAGTTATTATTTATACTAAAATTCGAGGTGCAAATATAAGAATAATTATTTGAATATCGCAAATGAATAATTATTGAATTTTTATAGATAGCTTATTTGTTGAATATTATCGTTTTATCATATTGACGTTAAAAAAAAATTGACTTTTTTTAAAAAAAATTTGCAGTTTAAAAAAAGTAGCTTACATTTGTCAACATAAAAGGCTAATGGCTTTTTCATAGGTTTAGGTTGGTTAAGGTTAAAACCCTCGTTTCTGCGAGGGTTTTCCTTTTTTTTCTAAAAACATCTTCTTAAATTTGGTCATAATAATTAATGTAAAATTTTATGACAACAAAATACAATTCTATTCCAAGCGAATTATTCGTAAAGAATAGAGCGAAATTTGTAAAAGCAATGAAACCTCGTTCACTTGCTATTTTCAATTCTAACGATATTTATCCAATTTCTTCAGATTCTACGTTACCGTTTGCACAACATCGTGATATTTTTTATTTATCTGGAGTTGATCAAGAAGAATCTATCTTATTAATTTTTCCTGATGCTTACGATCCAAAATACAAAGAAGTATTATTTGTTCGTGAAACAAACGATCATATTGCAGTTTGGGAAGGAGAAAAATTATCAAAAGCTCAAGCAACAGAAGTCTCTGGAATCAAAACTGTACTTTGGTTACAAGATTTACCAAATGTTTTGCGCAAATTGATGGTAGAAGCAGATAATGTTTATGTAAATAAAAATGAGCATTATCGTGTAACAGAAGCACCTCAAGTAGAAACGCGCGAAGATCGTTTTGTAAAACAATTGAAAGTAGATTATCCTGGACATACTTATTTACGTTCAAACCCTATTTTGCAACGTTTACGTTCTGTAAAAGAACCAGAAGAAATTCAATTGATTCAACAAGCGTGTAATATCACAGAAAAAGGTTTCCGTCGTATTTTAAATTTCGTAAAACCTGGAGTTTGGGAATTCGAAATCGAAGCTGAGTTTGTTCACGAATTTCTTCGTAATCGTTCAAAAGGTTTTGCATACACGCCAATTATTGCGTCTGGAAATAATGCAAATGTGTTACATTATATTCAAAATAATCAAGAATGTAAAGACGGTGATTTGATTTTGTTTGATGTTGCAGCTGAATATGCAAATTATTCATCAGATATGTCACGTACAATTCCAGTTAATGGAAAATATACAAAACGCCAACGCGAAGTTTATGATGCAGTTTTACGTTGTAAAAAAGAAGCGGAAATGATGTTAGTTCCTGGGAATAATTGGTACAAATACCACGAAGAATTAGGAAAAGTTTATACGTCTGAATTGTTAGGTTTAGGTTTGTTGGATAAAGCAGATGTACAAAACGAAGATCCAGCTTGGCCAGCTTACAAAAAATACATGATGCATGGAACGTCTCATCATATGGGATTAGATACACATGATTATGGTTTATTGACTGATGATTTTGTGGCTGGAATGGTTTTCACAAACGAGCCAGGATTCTATATTCCTGCAGAAGGTTTTGGAATTCGTTTGGAAGATGATTATGTAATTCAGAAAGAAGGAAAACCTTTCAACTTGATGCAAAATATTCCGTTAGAAGCGGAAGAAATCGAAGATTTAATGAATAAATAATCTTTCATTATATTAAATGATAACAAAAATGGAACTCAATATTGAGTTCCATTTTTTATTTTAAAGAATATTCTTAATCATTTTCTGGCGCATCGTGGCTTGGAATGTCATCTAAATCTAACATTTCTTTTGCAAGAGCAATCATACGTGGCGTTCCAGTATGTTTATTTTTTTCATCAGAAAGTTTTACAACGCCTGTCCATTTTATATCTATCGAAGAAATTTCGGTCAATTTCATCACGATATTCATAGGTTTTAAATCAGTGTCGTTTGTTAAGTTGGTTCCAATTCCAAATGATAATCCAATTCTTCCTTTGAAAGCTTTTGTAATCATTTCCACTTTTTCTGAATTTAATCCATCCGAGAAAATAATCGTTTTGAATAAAGGATTGATTCCCATTTTTTCGTAATGAGCAATTGTTTTTTCTCCAAACTCAATCGGATCTCCAGAATCATGACGAACGCCATCAAACAATTTAGATAATTTTTTATCAAATTGTCCAAAGAAAACATCCGACGTATAAGTATCAGTCAAAGCAATTCCTAAATCGCCATAATAAACTTTTACCCAACGATCTAAACTGATTGAATTCGCGATTTTGAATCCGTAGCGTGCACCATGAAACATAAACCATTCGTGAGCGTGTGTTCCAATTGGTTTAACACCATATTTATGCGCAAAGTGAACATTAGAAGTTCCAACAAAACTTTTTCCTTTATGGTTTGTTAATTCTTTCATTACCACATCATGAACTTCGTAACTGTGACGACGACGGGTACCAAATTCCGCAACTGTAACGCCAAGACGATTGTATAAATCAACTTTATCGCTTGTACGTTTTGTGATTTCTTCGTTAGAAATGCGTTGCGCATTTGTTAATTTATAGAAAATTTCACTAATCAAACACAAGATTGGAACTTCCCATAAAATAGTACGATACCAATATCCTTCTACATGTACTTCTACATCAGCACCATTTTGAGTGATTTTTACTTCATTTGGATCATAGCGATAACCTTGCAAAAAATCTAAATAAGCAGGACTTAAATAAGGGCAATTTGTAGTGAAAAAATTTTTTTCGTCTTTGGTTAAAGCAAGCGAAGCCATTGCATTGATTTCTTTTTGCAATTCTTCTGCAAAACCTACAGGAAATTGATGTTCACCACGGTTAATGAATTTATAGCGCGCCATTACATCTGGATACAATTTTGTAACGCCAAATTGCATGGTGAATTTATAGAAATCGTTATCGATAATAGATTTTATAATACTCATTTTTTAGGTTTAATTCTAATACATTTTGAAATTTAAAGATAAAAAAAAACCATCAATACAGATGGTTTTTGTAAGATTATCTTATTTTGAAGATAATTATTCTGTTGTTCTTTTTTCGATTTTAGGTAATTCGAAATTGAAAATTATAGTTGCATCTCTATAAGCTGAAAATTCAGTCAATCCTGTGCTTGTAACATAATATTTGTTTCTCGCATAAGCTAAACGAGAAGGTAAAATAATTACACCTTGAAAGTTATACAAGTCAGTTGTAGCACGTTCAGTTGTTTTGAAATGTTTTAATCCTTCTACAAAGTTTTTTAATTCGATGTGTTCTCTTTTTACCCCATTTTTAATTTCATTTGCTGTTGGTGTAAAGTAATAAAAAGTTGGATCTTGCGTAGCAGAACCATCTCCAGTATTTATACTTGAGTAATAAAACTGACCCAAAGAACCATATTTTCTTTTGTAGTCTGTACTATTTGTTGCAACAAAATATGTTGAAATAGAACTTAGATAAATAGAAGTGCTATCATTAGAAACAATAGTTTTTCCTGTTCCTTTATGATTAGGATTTTCGGCATACCAAATTCCTAATTCATCTTGTTTTGCTAAAGATTTTAATGTAGGATAGGCATCATCATCGTTTCCTTTAATGGTGTCAAATTTTGTAAGCTTTCCATTTTTAGGATTGAAGTAAAAATCTTCCATATATTGTTGAATCGCTTCATCATCTAAAGCATTACGTTCTTCAACTGGAATTTTAGTTTCTTTATTTACACCGTTATCATCATCATTATTACATCCTACTAAAACAGCAGAACATGCAATTAAAGTAACGAAGAATTTCTTTATCATGTTATTTCGATTTATATTGCGAATTTAGAAAAAATATTAGTTTAACCTAACAAATATTCAGTTTTAAATGAGATTAGATAAATTTCTTTGGAGTGTTAGATATTATAAAACGAGATCTTTAGCGGCTGATGCGGTTAAAAAAAATCGTGTAAAAGTAAATGGAGATGTAGCAAAAGCTTCGCGAGATATAATTCCAGGTGATGCGATTGAGGTGAGAAAAGATCAAATAAATTTATCTTTTAAAGTATTGCAAGTGCCAAATAATAGAATTGGAGCTAAATTGTTAACCTTACATATTGTGGATACAACGCCAAAAGAAGAATATGAAGTGTTAGAGCTTCGTAAACTTTCGCAAGATTATTATCGTGAAAGAGGTGAAGGTCGACCAACGAAAAAAGATCGTCGAGATTTGGATGATTATTTAGAAGAAGGAGGAGAAGATACTGAAGGTATCATTATAAAAGGAGAAGATTTGGATTAATTCCAAATCTTCTCCTTTTTAAGATGTTTCATAATTTCGTCCAAAATCTCTAATGTACTTTGGGTTGAAATACTGATTGTATATTTTGCCTTTTCATAATATTGATTGCGTTCAAATAAATGTTTCGCAATAAATTCCATCATTTCTTCATCAGAAAGATGAGCAATTAAAGGTCGAGTCTCTTTTTTATTTTCCAATCGTTTCACCAATTGTGGTAATTGTACACGCATGAAAAATGAAATTGAATTGTTGGCAATCTCATTCATATTATCGTAATAAACAGGAGTTCCACCGCCTAAAGAAAGCACAATGTTTGTTGAAGTCAGAACTTCTTTTAAGGCTTCCCGTTCTTTTTTACGAAAACCTAATTCGCCTTCTTTTTCAAAAATCTCACTAATTTTTGTTTGATATTTATTTTCGATAAAATCATCAAGATCGATAAATTCGAAACCCAATGCTTTGGCTAAATCTTTTCCGGTAGTCGATTTTCCGCTACCCATATATCCTACTAAAGAAATAATCATGATTAGTCTACTGGTAAGTCTTCTGAATAAAAAATAGTTAATCTCGCATATCCATCAAACGTATCAATTTGATATGAATACGTATTCTCCAAACGTCTTGCATCATAACGTTCAACATTATAAGTTACTTGATAATCTTCGTTAGTAACGATTGAATTTGAATGATGGTATTTAGATTTTGGCGCATCTTTTTTGATTTCTGCTCTATATTGATTCAAGAATTTAATAGGAAAAGAATATGTTAATTTATAAACAATCTCTTGCGAAACCTGTATTGCTGTTATTTTATTCAAAAACATCGTTCCTTGATTATTGTTTTTAATCTTCAAAGAATCTAAACGATCTGAATTTTGAATGTATAAATTTTTTCCAAGTTTAGAAACCTTGAAACAACGATCATTCAATTTTTGATGAATAATCTGTGGTTGATCTTTTATTAATTCCTTTAATTCTTTCAATGCAAAATTAGACAAGTGTGCATCTTTTGTTTCCTGATTACAATTGTTTGCATATTCAGAATCGGGTACGTCTGCCTCTGGATTATCAGATTTTTTACACGACACTATCGAAAACAAAGCAATAATAATATATAGTATATTCTTCTTCATTCTAAAATTTCAATCTTTAAATAGCGTTCCGAAAATAATTTCGGTTCACATAGATTTAGATTTGCTGGATGACAAATATAGTATATAAATCATTTATCAAATATATAAAATGATGTTTCTATGGCTTATTTTTTCAGTTTTCTTATCCGAAATTCTATCTTTCAAAAAAAAACTAAAAATTTATCTAAATTTAAGTTCTTAAAACCGAAATGATTAATTAATAAATTGTAAAAAACTTCACAAAACGTTTGTTAAATTAGTATTAAACGCCCTATATTTGCACTCGATTTAAGAAACCGACCTGGTAGCTCAGTTGGTAGAGCACAACACTTTTAATGTTGGGGTCCTGGGTTCGAGCCCCAGCCAGGTCACTTAGTCAAAACGTTCTTTTTTATATAAAAAAAGAAAAACGTCTTTCGTTTTGTAAACTCAGATATAATCGTATATTTGCAGTCCGAAAAAACGGAGACCTGGTAGCTCAGTTGGTAGAGCACAACACTTTTAATGTTGGGGTCCTGGGTTCGAGCCCCAGCCAGGTCACAAACTTCTAGTTATTGAGAAGTCTAAAAACAATAACAACTCCAAAACGGAGAC
>NZ_DLOC01000013.1:0-10495 GCF_002478465.1 Empedobacter sp. UBA7494 | reverse complement strand
TTAATAATTATTTATTGAATATATAAGCGTTTTTCAAAATTTTTAAATTGAAATTATTTAAATTTAGTTGTTCAATAAGTGGAAGCTTTTTATTATATAACAAAATTGTAGAAATCTGTTTCATATATTTTATCTTGAAAAGGTTACAAATGTATATATAAAAGACACATCTAAAATTAATAAATAGTTAAATTTAGTGCTTCTTTTACTTACTATAATTTTGATAAATCACCAATGAATCTTGAATTTGTTTATTTAATAATTTGTATAAGTCAGGTTGATTTAAAGAAACTCCAGCTATCGATTTCAATTTTTTCTGAAAATTCTTAGAACCTAACAAAAATTTTGCTCGATAAGAATCTTTACCCATGACTTTTTTGGCTTGCAAATCTTTAAAATCTTTTCTAATTTTTCGTGCATATAATTCAGACAAGTCAAATTCCAACTGCATTTCTTTTAAAATTTCTGCATGTTGCATGGATAGCCACGAATTACTTTCATAAAATTTGTTGGTAACCCAAAGTTGAGGAAGTTCTCCTGTAGGTTCTGTAATTTGCCAACTTAATTTTGAATCTAAAAATCCTTGAGGAACCTTTGTTTGACTAGGTTTCTTTTTGAAGTTTTCGTAATTAAGCTTCATATCTTTTTTCCATTCAATTACGATTGAGCTTGAAGAGAATGATAACAGAAAAGAGTAATTATAAAAAAGAATATTGATTTATTCATTAGATAATCAATGTGTTGATTTTAAATGTTTTCTAACAAGTCAAGTCTCATCCCATGAGAACCTTTTATCAAAATATTTTGAGTTTTGATTGGATTTTCTTTCAAACATTCTTCAAAGGCAACACGGTTTTCAAATTTTTGTACTTTTGGATTATTCGTAATTGTTTCACCAAAATTATGTCCTAGAATAAAAATTTGATCAAAATCTAAACTTTCAGCTAAATCTAAAATACGTTGATGCTCAGCTTTGGATTCTTCTCCAAGCTCAAACATATCACCAATAATAATTGTTTTAGAACCTTCAAATTTTGCAAAATTATTTAACGAAGCTTCCATACTACTTGGGTTTGCGTTGTACGCATCCATCACAATTTTGTAATTTTCTTTATTGATAATTTGTGAACGATTATTTGATGGAAAATAATTTTCTATTCCTTGTTGAATAGTTTTAGCATCAATCCCGAAATGTTGTCCAATTGCAATTGCACATGAAATATTGCTAAAATTATAGTTTCCTGTTAAATGAGATTGAATTTTTAAATCTTGGTATTTAACCGCCAAATATTCAGTTTCATTTTCTATCAATTCGATTTGAACATCTGTATTATGTTGATCAGAAAATGTAATTCGATTAATATCTTTAGTTTTTTCAACTTGAATAGGATCATTAAAATTGACAAAAGCAGTTCTGTTATTTGCTCTCAAAAAATCATATAACTCAGATTTTCCTTTGATCACACCTTCAATTCCTCCGAAACCTTCTAAATGTGCTTTACCAAAATTGGTGATATATCCATAATCTGGCTGAGAAATTGAAGCTAATAACTCGATTTCTTTTTGATGATTAGCACCCATTTCTATCACGGCAATTTCTGTGTTTTCTGGAATAGAAAGAATTGTTAAAGGAACTCCGATGTGATTATTCAGATTTCCGAAAGTATAATGCGTTTTGAATTTCTCTTTTAAAACAGCTGAAATCAATTCTTTTGTCGTTGTTTTACCATTAGAACCAGTCAATCCAATAAATGGTATTTTAAGGTAATTACGAAAAGTTCTCGCTAAATCTTGTAGAGTTTCTAAAGCATCATTAACCAAAAAAATATTTTTAGATGTATTTTCAAATTCTTTTTCGTCAACAATTGCCATTGCAGCTCCTTGATTGATCGCTTCTTGAGCGAAAGTATTTCCGTTGAAATTAGCTCCTTTTAAAGAAAAAAAGATACAATTTTGTGAGATGTTGCGTGTATCAGTCGTAACGATTTTCGATTTAAGAAATTGATCGAATATTTCTGCTGTTTTCATAGTGTAAAAATAAAAAATCTCGATGAAATTAATCACCGAGATTTAAAATATTTTGTAAAGGATTATTATCCTCTACGTTTACGTTTTGATTCGAAACTACCAGAATATTCTTGTGCTACACGGAAACCAATCCAGTTTGTTGCACTTGCTTGGTGTAAATAACGTCTTTGTCCTGGATCTATCCAGTAAATAGGGTCTTTCCAAGAACCACCTTTTACAACACGTGTTTCATCAGAGATATCAGAAGTACGTTTAGAAGAATCTTTTTCTAAGATTACTCGACCTTTTTCATCTACTCTAAATTTACGTTGAGGAGCGTTGTACATATCTTCTGTCGCTTTATCAGCAGATTTTCCTTGTTCAGTACGTGGTGATAAAGAAGAATTAGGGTCACCATCACGATAATTTGTTAAATCGTATTCTGTTTGTTTTTTGTAAGCACCTGGTAATCCTCTATAAACTAAACGTCCGTTGTCTAATGTATCATATTCAACATTTGTTTCGTCATATTTTTCAAAACCACCTGCTCCGTTGTCAATTTTTGTTTTTAAAATATTTCCACGGTAGTAGTTGAAATCGTTTGCTTCTTCATCAATAATTGGACGATAAACATCAGAAACCCATTCAGCAACATTTCCTAACATTCCGTAAAGACCAAAATCATTTGAAGGATATTTACGAACATCACTTGTAATTGCAGAACCATCGTTACCAAATCCTCCAATTCCAGAGTAATCTCCACGTCCTTGTTTGAAGTTGTCTAAGTATTGACCTCTTTGAGCACCTTTCGTAACTCTCAAGTTATTTTGAGCAACATCTTTTCCTTTGTATTCGTTATATTCACGATTTCCAGGTAAAGCTAATGCTGCATATTCCCACTCAGCTTCTGTAGGTAAACGGAAAGGTTGAACTTCGTCTGAACCAGTTGCACGATTGGCTTTTAAAATACGAGTATTTTGCGTTTTGATTTGATTCGCTTTCATAATTTTCGTCGAATCAATCGCTTCGTTTACATTAGTATCGCCTAGCTTATATTGCTCAGCACTAAATGTTTTACTCCCATAATTATATTCCTCGTTATTATATAAATCTTTTGATAAGATTCCTTTATTCATTAAAGATTTTTCAACCGCACGATCTGTTAACCAATCACAATAGTTAACGGCTTGTAACCAAGAAATGCCAACTACTGGATAATAGCTGAATTCTGGAGAAAATAAATAATTTTCTGTAGAGAAATCATCACGAGATAATTGATTATTGAAAACCGTTTCATCTGGTAATGCTCCATTATAAATATCCTTGTATTGTGTGTCTTCTGGAGGGAAAACAACTTTCAACCAAGTTAAATATTCTCTATATTCGTAGTTTGTAACCTCAGTTTCACCCATAAAGAAAGATTTCACTTGCATACGAACAGGAGAATTATTCCAATCGTGTAACACGTCATCTTTCGTAATTCCCATCGTAAAAGATCCACCTTCGATGAAAACCATTCCAGGCCAAGCTTTGATGTTTTCTTTCTTTTTACCTGAAAAAAACCAACCTTTACTATCGTTTGGTTTCCATCCTGTACGACTTGTGAAATTTTTTGTTCCACCTCCTTTTTTCTTTCCTGAACTGCTTGCACAACCCATGAATACACTCATAGTAACAGCTGCAAGAGCAAGAGAAAAAATACGTCCTTTATTCATTTTCATAGAATATTTCTGGTTTTCGAAAATTAAATTTAATGCAAATAAAAGCATTTGACATTAATCTTACAACGAAAAAATGCTTTATTTCTTGTATCAAACGTAAGAATTATTTTTTTATTTTACGATTGAAAATATATTTGTCAAAATAGCGTTATTCAGACATGAAGAAATATTTTATTTTAGTTGCAACTTTGCTTCAATTTCCTCAATTATTTAGTCAAAATTACAAAATAAATTGGGAGAATAATCAAACAATTTCTTTAACGAATGGAAATACGGTAAATGTGCCGTTTTTCTCGAATAAAGACAATTATTTTGTTGGAGGATATTTTCTTCCAGAATTTGTCGTTGAGTTAAATTCTACAAATCAAGAAGTTGAATTGTCAAATGTACAATTTAGAGAAATACAGAACGAATTGGCTGATTTGAATATTTCTTCGATTACAGATAAAATTAATTTTTCTTCATATAATATTATCGATAAAAATGGTCAGCAAAAACTGATTGTTAAAGTTGTACCATTTGTCAAACAAAATAATAAGATTTTAAAAATAGAATCTTTTTCAATTGTTCCGAAATCAGCGCAATCTCGAAAAATATCTTCTCAAAAATTAATTGATAATATAAGTGTTTTGAAAACGGGAGATTGGTACAAAATCAAAGTCTCGAAAGATGGAGTTTTTAAATTAGATAAAAGTTTCTTTACCAAAAACGGAATTCCGACCAATTTTAATCCAAAATCTTTAAAAATCTATGGAAATGGTGAAGGGCGTTTGATGGAAAATTTGACGGAAAATAGAATTGGTGCTCTTAATGAAATTCCAATTAAATTTGTGGGAGGTGATGATGGAAGTTTTGACAACAATGACTATGTGTTGTTTTATGCAAAAGGCCCGCATCAATGGTATAGAGATCATGCGACAACGTTAAAAGATATCAAACTGCGCTATAATTTATATGATGAGTCAGCTTATTATTTTATTAGTTTTAATGGAGTAGATGGAAAAAGAGTTGTTGAACAATCTTCAATTTCTGAAACAGCAAATAAAACTTTTTCAACGTTTGATAACCTTCAATTTCATGAGAAAGATTCAATCAATTTAAATAGTCTTGGACAAATTTGGGTTGGAGAAAATATTGGGTTAAAAGATGGTTTTAAGAAATCATTCAAAGCAAATTCTATTGCAAGTGGAGGTGAAGCATATTTACGATATGCTGTTGTAGGGAAAAATGCAAATAATAATGGATATACAGTTAATGTTAATGGGCAATCTTTTTCTGGTAGTTTAGGAACTTCAGAATTTTCAAGAGTACCAGAAAACAAAACCTTATCATTAACTTCAAATAATATTGATATTTCTGTCACTTCTTCGGGAGCAAACCCTTCTGCATTGGCTTATTTAGACTATTTGCAGTTACGTTTCAAAGATAATTTAAGTTATACGAACGAGCAATTTACATTTCGTTTTTTAGAAAATATTAATGATAATAGCGTAAATGCTTTTACGTTAAATAATTCTTCTAATGTAACTGTTTGGAATGTTTCTGATATTCATTCGATTTCTGCTCTATCTCCTGAAAGCAATTTGTATAAGTTTAGAACAACTATTCCAAATGAGTTTGTTGCTTTCCGTGATGAACATGCTTATAATGAAGTAAATTTTGTAGGACGAGTTCCAAATCAGGATATTCGTGGTTTGACAGATATTAATTATGTTGTGATCACGCATCCTAAATATATGGATCAAGCACAGCGTTTGGCAAAATTTAGAGAAAATCATGATAAGATAAATGTTGCCGTTGTGACAACAGATCAAGTATATAATGATTTTTCTTCTGGTAGTCAAGATCCAATTGCGATACGAGATTTTTTAAAGTTTTTGAAAGATAATCAAAGTCCAAACTTAGAATACGCAGTATTATTTGGTGCAACAACGTATGATCCAAAAAATAGGATAAAAGATTTCACTAATTATATTCCAACATTTACAGACGAACCTTCAACAAATATAGATGTTGCTATTGCAACAGATGATTATTTTGCAATGTTGAAAGATGAAGTAGAAATACTACCAAATAATGTTGATGGTGTTTATAAATATGATGCTCGCTGGTTTGATATAGCTGTTGGTCGAATTCCTGCTTCTAACTCTGATGAAGCAAAGGTTTTGGTTGATAAAATAATTTCATATTACGATAAAGTTCAAGGAAAAGGAACTTCCTATGGCGATTGGCGAACAAAAATTGTTGCAGTTACGGATAATGATAATAATGTAAATACTCCAGGTTTAAATGTCAGAATTGATACTGAATTTTCTAAGCCTGAGAATCAAATTTATACGATCAATAAGATATATTCGGGAGCTCATCAATCCGAAAGTACTTCTGCTGGAGTCAGATATCCAACCGTAAATCAAGCAATTCTGAATGGAATCGAGTTAGGTTCAAACTTCTTGATGTATTATGGTCATGGTGGTCCTCGTAGTTGGGCGCAAGAACGAATTATAACAGCAGAAGAATTAACAAATCTATCCAATTTTAATGCAGCTTATTCACGTTTACCTATCGTAACAACTGTGACTTGTGATTTTACAATTTGGGATTTACCGCAATATAATTCTGCTGGTGAAGCAATGTTGAAAAATGCAAATGGAGGAGCGTTATCTATGATTACGACTAACCGTCCGATTGGAACAGGTTATGGAGATTCGATGAATAATTTTTTGATCGAAGAATTTTTTAAGAAAGTTGGAATAGAAAATCAAACAATTGGTAAAGCGCTTAATGAAGCAAAATTAAATTATTCTCCAAAACATATAAATAACAAAAGTGTAAGTATTCTTGGAGACCCAATGTTGTCAATTCATCGTCCGCAACAAGATATTGAAATCATCAGCTTCAAAAATAAAAAAGATGTAGATGCTCTTGCAGGCGGTAAGATGCAAGCGTTAGATTTTATAACGATTACAGGTAAAGTAAATCAATTATCTAACACTTCTATTGATAATAATTTCAATGGGAAAATTGCGATTAGTTTGTATGAAAAACCTGAAACGAAAACCATTTTATCGGAGTCTAATTGGGCTGAAAAAACTTTCGAAACAGAAAATAAAACAATTTATAAAGGAACAGGAAAAGTTGAAAAAGGTGAATTTACGATTCAATTTTATGTTCCTAAAGATATCAATTACGAGCTAGGAAATCGTAAAATAAAATTTTATGCTTGGGATGAGAAAGATGGTAAAGATGCATCGACTTTAAAAACAATTACGATTGAAGGAATTAATGAAGAAGGATTAAATGATGATGAACGTCCGCAAGGAAAATTATATATGAATAATCTTCATTTTGCGAATGGAGGAATAACAGATCGTTCGCCTTATTTGGTGGGTTGTTTAACGGATAATTCAGGTATTAATGCAACAGGATCAAGTATTGGACACGATATTGTGGCAACCCTTGATGGTAAAGTACAAGATGCTTATGTGTTGAATGAATATTATGATGGAGGTGATGCAAATCCTTGTGTCAATAAAAATTTTGAAGATTACCAGAAAGGACAAGTAATGTATCAATTAAAAAATCTTGAACTTGGTCAACATACTGTGAATTTAAAATTTTGGGATATCAACAATAATTCGAATACTGCAACGTTAGACTTTGTAGTAATGGAAAATGGAACAGGACAATTGCATATTGATAAATTGCTAAATTGGCCAAATCCATTTACTAAGAATACATTTTTCCATTTTGAACATAATTGTGATTCTGAGTTAGATGTAATGGTTCAGATATTTACAATTTCAGGAAAATTAGTCAAAACTATCCGAAAAACTGTTTCTGCAGAACCTTTTAGAGAAGGATATCGAACAGGTAAATATGCGATAGAATGGGATGGTTTGGACGATTTTGGTGATAAAATTGGAAAAGGTGTTTATATTTACAAGGTCAATGTGAAAGGTGTTGATGATACAGTTTGTAAAGGATCAGCCGCAGCAGTTGAAAAACTTGTCATATTAAAATAATAAATAAAAAGAAAAAATATAATCAATATAACACGAATGAAAAAAATTACCGCAAGCTTATTGATTTTAGCATCGGCTTTTACCTATGCTCAAGATACAGGAAGTAATAATACAGATAAAGATTATACAAAATCAAATCCAATTTTAACGGGAGCTCCATTCTTAAAAATTTCGCCTGATGCACGTGCAGGTGGTTTAGGAGATCAAGGTGTTGCGACATCGGCGGATAACTATTCTCAGTATTGGAATGCTGCTAAATTTGCTTTTGCACCAGATTACTCTGGAGTAGCGTTCACCTATACGCCATATATGGGATCATTGGTGAATGATGTTTTCTTATTAAATGCAACTTATTACACTTTCTTAGGACAAGATGAGCGTAGTACATTAGGAGCAAGTATCTATTATTTCAATATGGGCGAAATTAAGTTAAATAGCTTAAATGCAGCTACTGGACAAATTCAAGAAGATGGTACGGCAAAGCCTAATGAGTTCTCAATCGACTTATCATATGGTTTACGTTTAACAGATAATTACTCGATGGCGGTAACTGGTCGTTTCATTCGTTCCGATTTATCTAATGGAGTAAGCGATGGTACAGTTCAGCCAGCAAATACATTTGCAGTTGATTTAGCAGGTTATTATCAATCAGAAACAATGGATACCAACAATTTTGAAGGTAAATTACGTGGAGGTTTCCAAATCTCTAATATTGGTCCAAAATTAGATTATTCAAATTCAGAAGATAACGCATCTTATTTACCAACAACATTACGTTTAGGAGTTGGTTATGATTTTAAATTTGATGATTACAATAAAGTAGGTATCACAACAGAGTTTTCTAAATTGTTAGTTCCAACACCTCAATATGAATATGATGAAGAAGGGAATATAACTAATAGTTACATCCCAAATAAAGGTGTAATGGAAGGTATCTTTAGTTCATTTGGAGATGCTCCTGGAGGAGGAAAAGAGGAGTTAAAAGAAATTATGTATTCTGTAGGTGCAGAGTATTCTTATAATGATGCTTTATTTATTCGTGCTGGTTATTTCCACGAAAGTCCAATGAAAGGAGATCGTCAACACTTGACATTAGGTTTAGGACTTAAATACAATTCGTTTGCATTTAATGCATCTTATTTAATTCCAATGTCAGATACAAACAATGCTTTAGAAAATACATTACGTTTCGGTATTGCTTGGAATTTTGGTGGAGAAACACAAAATAGCTACGATTACTAGAAATCGTTAAGATTAAGTTATAATTGGCTAACCTTTTGGTTAGCCTTTTTTTATTTATTAACTTAAATCAAGTTTGAAATTAATAGTTAAAACTAATTTTACATCAATTAAAAAACTAAACTTATTATGTCTAACGTTGGATTAATTTTAGAAGAAAAAGCTGCTGATATAGGAAATTTTTTGGTAGGTAGGTTATTACCATTTCGTCAAAAAAGACATGTCGGACCATTTGTATTTATCGACCATATGGGACCAACAAAGCTGAAAGATTATCAAAATCTTGATGTTGGACCGCACCCACATATTGGTTTATCAACTTTGACGTATTTATTTGAAGGAGCGATTATGCATCGCGATAGTTTGGGAACTGAATTAGAAATTCAGCCTGGAGCTGTGAATTGGATGACTGCTGGTAAAGGTGTTGTGCATTCTGAACGAACTCCCGAATATTTACGAACAACTGAAAAAACATTGCATGGTTTACAAATTTGGGTGGCTTTGCCAAAAGAATTAGAAAATATGGAGCCAAGTTTTGTTCACGTTGAAGCAGATAAATTACCAAATTGGTCAAACGAAAATGCAGATTATAAATTGATTGCTGGTAAGTTTGGTGAACATACTTCTGGCGTACCTGTTTATTCTCCTTTATATTTTATTGAGATTAAAGCTAAAAATGATTTCAAAGTTTCATTAGGAAAAGATTTGTATGGAGAATCTGCTTTGTATGTATTAGAAGGTTCTATCAAAGATGGAGGAGAAACATATGGAACAAAACAATTATTAGTAGCGAAAGAAGCTACTTTGTGTGAGTTCGAAATTGCGGCTGGTTCTACCGTTTATATTTTTGGAGGAGAAGAATTACCAGAAGAACATTTTATCTTTTGGAATTTTGTAAGTTCTTCAAGAGAAACGATTGAAACGGCGAAGGAAGATTGGATTAATCATCGTTTTCCTAAAGTTCCTGGAGATGACGATTACGTTCCGATTCCGCAAACTCAACAAAAATCTAAAATAAAAGAAAACGAAAAATAAATTGATAATGAGTGATATTAATGTAACATCAACTTCGACAGATAAAAATTATATTTCGAATATTAAAACTGGGAAACACGAATTTAATGTAGATGAACCTTTAGATAAAGGAGGTTTGGATACAGCTGCAAAACCAAGCGAATTGTTGGGAGCTGCGTTAGCTTCTTGTACTTCGATTACATTGCAAATGTATATGAATCACAAAGAATTTGCTTACAAAAAAGTTGAGGTAGATGTCAATTTTGATATGATTACAACTGAGCCAATTACTTTTCAACGTCATGTTATCATAGAAGGCGATTTCGATGAAAAGCAACGAACAAGATTATTGAAAGTTGCAAATTCTTGTCCTGTACACAAAGTGCTAGAAAAAGGTCACGAGATAGAAACAACGATAGAGTTTATTTAATAAAAAAATCCACTTCATCTGAAGTGGATTTTTTTATCTTAATATTGTCCCGTCCTGAAATA
>NZ_DLOC01000073.1:0-10762 GCF_002478465.1 Empedobacter sp. UBA7494 | reverse complement strand
CCCAACTTTTGATACTGATCCGTTATATTAACATTTAAAAATTAAAACTAAAAAAACCTCAATCAAATGATTGAGGTTTTAAGCAGTGGTGCCTCCAGGAATCGAACCAGGGACACAAGGATTTTCAGTCCTTTGCTCTACCAACTGAGCTAAGGCACCGCCTTAATTGTGATGCAAATATAGAGCGAAAATCCGTTCTACCAAACATTATTTAAAATATTTTTTAGACGAAAAAGCTATCTTGTTCATTTACCGAGAAATAAATTTTAAAATATTTTTATCTTTGCAAAAAAAGAGCGGTTTTAATATTTTAATAGAGATTTAACAACTCATTTTTGCAATCTAATTTTTACAATTCGCAACAAATCATCATATTTGCGTCTTAGAATTCTATTATACATTCATAATGAAGTGGATTATTTGTAGTTTATCACTATTTAGCGTGGTAACAATAAAAGCTCAGTCAATATCAGTTTCACCTTATTCGGCATACGGAGTAGGGGAGCAATTGTTTGATAATAATACTGAACAAGCTGGTATGGGCGGTATCTCAACGGTTCCTACGAATCCTTTTGGACAAAGTGCGAATTTTTCGAATCCGGCGGCAAACCAAAACTTGCGTATGACAACTTTCAATGCAAGTGGAAGTGGAACTAATTATAATTTCAAATCTGGAACAGATAAGGAAAACGCAGGTCGTTTCAATGTTTCTAATATTTCATTGGCTTTTCCAGTTGGTGAAAAAGGAAGTTTCGGAGTTGGTTTTCAACCTTACACAGCGTTGGGATATGATATTATGAATACTTCTGAGAAAAATAATATCAAACAAACTGTACAAATGAAAGGTGATGGAGGGTTAAATAGTCTTCATGCTTTTTATTCAAGAAATCTTTCAAAAGGATTTTCTTTAGGTTTGCGTGTTAATTATCTTTTCGGAGAGTTGCAACGTAATGAGATTTTAGCTGTAGATGGAGCAAGTTTAGCTGTAGATTATAGCGATAAATCGAACTATCGTGGTGCTCAATTTACGTTGGGATCTATGTATACAAAGAAAATTGGAAAAAATAACAATTTAAACATTGGGGCTACTTATACATTAGGAACTAAGTTAAGAACTGATGTTACAGATCTTACAACTTCTTACACATATATTGGAACAGCACAATCTTCTGTAGATACAATTTCTATTATTAGAATTGATAATGGAAAAACTAAGATTCCACAACAATTTACTTTAGGAGCATCTTATTCTAAAGATAATACGTGGTCATTAGCTGTAGAAGCAAAGTATAATAATTGGAAAGATTTCTCTCAACCATTAGAAGGTCAAAATACAACAATGTCTTCTGCGGTAGATTACAAAAATAATGTACGTTTGGCTGTTGGTGGATATTGGATTCCAGATTATAACAGTTACAAAAGTTATTTTAATCGTGTAACGTATCGTGCTGGTATGTATTATCAATCAGCTCAATACTCTATTCACGGAACAGATATTGACGCTTATGGAGCAACTTTAGGTTTTGGATTTCCAATCGGAAAACAAAATGATGGTTCTATGATGAATATTTCGTTAGAGTACGGACAAAAAGGAAAAACAGCAAACAACTTAATTAAAGAAAATTATTTCGGAGTTAAAGTTGGATTTGATATTAACGATATTTGGTTTAGAAAAAGAGTTATTGACTAATTTTGGACAAACAAAAATTGTATAAAAAAGCAAACGAAAAAGTTTTAATTAAACCAACTCTTGTATTTGGTCTGATTAGCGTTTTCGTTTTGCTTTTTTCTTGTAAAAAAGAACTTCCTCCTATCAGTAAAAAGAAGGTAGAATTCCCAACACGAACACTTATCAATGCAAATATTATTAACAAAGATTCGGGAAGAATTTCTGGTAATTTGCGTTCGCCACTAATCGAAGAATATACAACGGTAGATTCTCCTTACACGATTTTTAGAAAAGGTTTAAACCTTGATTTTTATCAAAAAGGAAGCGTAAAACCAGGTTATTTTCAAGCAGATTGGGCAAAGTTGAGTGATGTAACGGGATTGTACGAAGGTAGAGGAAACGTAATTATCGTAAATGAGAAAGGTGATTCGTTGAAAAGCGAACAATTATTTTGGAATAAAAAAAATAAAACAGTTTATACATCGAAAGAAGTTTACTTAATTAGCAAGGAAGGCGATTCGTTAACAGCGAAAAACGGTTTGCAAGCTACTGACGATTTAGAAACCTATACTTTATTCAATAATCAAGGATTTAAGTATGTTGATGATAATCAAAAATTCTAAAGAGCGTTAAAAAAATTAACAAAAAAGCGCATACTTGTCGCTTCTTCTATTTTATTATTCAATGTATTGTCGTATTTTCGCCACCTATTATAGAAATAACATTAAAATAAAACAATGGCAGTTTTAGGAGAAATTCGTAAAAAAACTTGGCTGATCTTCGTGGTAATCGGAGTTGCAATGTTAGCTTTCGTTGCAGGAGATTTATTCGGAGAGAATTCAAAAATAAAACAATTATTTACTGGAGATCCGTCTGTAGTTGGTACAGTGAACGGAGAACCTATTGGTATTGCAGAATATCAGAGTGCGTACGATCAAACACAAAAGATGTACGAAAATCAAGGTCAAACTGCAACTCCAAATCAAATTGCTCAACAAACTTGGAACAGCTTAGTTAGTCAGAAAGTGTTGAAACAACATGCTGAAAAATTAGGTTTAAAAGTTTCTGATGATGAATTTTGGAGCTATACAGCTCAAAACTTCGGAATGACATCTGGTGCAGAAGCACAACAACAGATTGCTCAATTAGAAGCAAATGCGGCATCAAGTCCAGAAGCACAACAACAATATAGAGGTTGGTTGCAAACTGCTGAACAAATAAAATTACAGATTTTATCTCAAAAATATTTTGGTTATGTAATTGCTGGTACAGCGGTTACAGGTAAAGAAGCGGATATTCAACAAGGATACAATATTTCGAATGCAAATATTCAGTATGCATTTGTTGATTATGCAACTTTGGCTAAAAAATTAAATGTAAAAGTAACAGACGAAGAAATTTCTGCTTACGAAGCGAAATATCCAAAATTGTTCAAAGCAGAAGGTTTAGTAAAATTAAGTTACACTTATTTCCCTGCTGGAGCTTCGACTGCTGATGACGCTGTTGCTTTAGCAAACATCAAAAAGTATCTGTCAACTCAAATTGTTCATGACGAAGTAAACAATGTTACAGATACAATTGCAGCATTTGGTTCTGCAAAAAGTGATTCGGTTTATGTGACTCAAAATTCTGAGAAACCATTTATTCCAAATTATTTTACAAAAGCAGAATTAGAACAAGCTCAATTAGGGCCAGAAGCAACAAACTTCTTGAAAACTGCAACAGTTGGACAAATTGGTGGACCTTTCAAAATTGGAAATACATATCAATTATATAAACTTTCGAAATCGAAAGAAGTAAAAGATTCTGTAAAATCTAGTCATATCTTAGTTTCTTACACAGGAAGCGCTGCTGGAAACGGAGTAAAACGTACAAAAGACGAAGCAAAAAAATTAGCTGAACAAATTTTAGCTGAAGTAAAAGCTAATCCAGCTTCTTTTGGAGAAGTTGCTTCAACAAAATCGGATGATAAATCATCTGCTGTACAAAAAGGAAGCATTGGTTGGGTTGGAAAAAACAATCAATTAGACCAAACTTATAACGGATTTATTTTCTCTAAACCAGTTGGGACTGTTGATTTGGTAGAATCTCAATTCGGATATCACATTATCAAAGTTGATGATGCGAAAAACAAAACAGCTTATCAAGTTGCAAACATTGTAAAAACAATTGAGCCTTCTAAAGCGACAACAGAAAAAGCATTTACAAATGCAAGAACGTATGTTCAGAATGTTGAAGGAAAATCATTGAATGATTTCAAAAATACTGCGAAAAAAGGTGGTTATTTAAATAATACAACAGAAGGTATTGAGCGTTATGCTGCGATTGGTCAAGATATTCCAAACGATCAGGACGGAGATATCTTAAAATGGGCTTTTGACAAGAAAACAGATAAAGGAGCAACAAACTTGTTTACATCTTCTACAGGAGATTACATCGTTGTTCATTTAGTTGAAAAATTTGGCAAAGGTTTAGCACATCCAAGTGTTGTTCGCCAATATGTAGAGCCAGTTTTGATGCACGAAAAAGTTGCGAAATTGGTTGATGAGCAAGTAGCAAACGGAGGATTAAATGCTTTTGTTACTAAATTTGGAGCGAAAAAAGGAAATGCAACTGTTAACTTCTCTAACTCTAACTTGAACGGGGTTGGATTAGAGCCAAAAGTTGTAGGAGCTGCGTTTGGTGTTAAACCAAATCAATCTTCTAAAGCAATTGCTGGTAATGCAGGTGTTTTCTACATTATTCCTACAAATCAACAAATTCAAAAGAATCAAAAAGGTTCAATGATTTTGGATAATTTAAACCGTCAATTACAAGGTAAATTCCAACAAACATTGTTACAATCATTGATTCAAGCTGCTGATGTGGTAGATAACCGCGATAGGGCTTTACGTTAAGATTTAAAAAATTTCTTTTTATAAAAAAAACTCCCAAGTTGTATAGTTTGGGAGTTTTTGTTTATGGAAATAATTATTTATTCTTTTTCAATTTCTGATAAAAAAGATTGAACGAAATCCATTTTATCTTTAGTTGTTATGATTTTGAAGAAAATAATATCGCGATCATCATTGTCTTTAGAAATTTCAATTTTATGATAAGATTCGGGTTCCGATAATTCAAACCATATATCTTTATCAAAATTAGTTTGAAAAAGATTATATTTTATTAAATCTAAATCCTTTTGAAAATAAAATTCTTGTATAAGGAGTTTGATAAATTCACTAAAATAAGTTGAATATATCCAAAAATTATTTTCTTCCATATTTTTTAATAAATTAACTTACCTATCAAACTCATTCGGATATTCGCCTTTCACGATTTCAATTTTCGCTTCTACAGCTTTTTGTAAATCTTCTTGATATTTGATTAATCTTTCTTGTAAAGTAGGATTAGTCGCACCTAAAATACGCGCTGCCAAAATCCCTGCATTCTTCGCCGCATTCACTGCAACTGTAGCAACTGGAATACCATTTGGCATTTGTAAAATAGATAAAATAGAATCCCAACCGTCAATAGAATTTGACGATTTAATAGGAACACCAACAACAGGAAGAGGCGTAATAGATGCAACCATTCCTGGTAAATGCGCAGCACCTCCTGCACCAGCAATAATAACATTTATTCCACGTTCGTGCGCTGTTTTTGCATAATCAAACATACGTTTTGGCGTACGATGCGCCGAAACAATTGTCAATTCGAAAGGGATATTTAATTCTGTTAATAGATCAGCAGCTTGTTTCATGATAGGCAAATCGCTATCACTTCCCATTATAATTCCTACCATAGTTGTTACTTTTTTGCCACGACTTTAACCGTTGCATTAACTTGTTTTATGTTTTGTTTTAATTGTTCTAAATCATCATTCACCAATGTAACGTGTCCCATTTTTCGACCTGGTTTTGTGATAGTTTTTGCGTACCAATGCAAAAATGTTCCTGGAATCGTCAATAATTCTTCAATATTTTCGATTTCTGCTTGTCCAGTTTGTCCTTCAGCACCAATTAAGTTAACCATAGCAGAAGTAGTAAACAATTTTGTAGAACCAAGTGGTAATTGCATTAACGTTCTTAACATTTGATCGAATTGTGATGAATAAGCAGCTTCAATTGTTGAATGTCCAGAATTGTGAACACGAGAAGCGGTTTCGTTTACCCAAATCGATTGATCTTTGTTCAAGAATAATTCAACTGCGAAAACTCCTGGAGATTTCAATGCTTTTACAACATCACGCGCAATTTGTTCCGCTCGATCAGTGATTTCTTTCGAAAGTGTAGAAGGCATCAATAAATAATCTAATAAATTATATTCTTCGTTGATGACAAATTCTACGGTTGGATAGGTGACAATATTTCCTAAATGATCGGCAACCGTAACAACCGCAATTTCACGATCTAAATCGGCGGGCGTTTCGAAAATTGAAGGAGATTGAAGCATTTTATCCAAATCAGCTTCAGATTTTAAGAATTGTACACCTTTTCCATCATAACCATCTTTTCGAGATTTTTGAAAAATCGGATAATTGATATCTTGTTTTGATTTTAAATCTTCCCAATTATCTAATCCAAAATAAGGCGCAGTCGGAATATTATTATTGACATAAAATTCTTTTTGAATTCCTTTGTCTTGAATAATAGCTAAAGCTTCAGGATCTGGAACAATGCGTTTTCCGATTGATTTTAGATAACGTAATGCTTCAACATTTACGTGTTCAATTTCAATCCCGATTGCATCTAAATCTTTTCCAAATGCAACAACCGTTTCATAATCTTTGAAATCGCCTTGTACAAAATGATGCGCATGTGGCCCGCAAGGTGCATCAGCAGCTGGATCTAAAATACTAATCTCGCAAGGATATTGCAATGCATTTTGCAAAAACATATACCCCAATTGTCCTCCTCCTAAAATTCCGATTTTTATCATATTGCGAAGTTAATGAATAATATAATTTCTATTTTTACGAGAACAAAAAAAGTATTGACGAGATGTTAACAAAATGGAGCAGAGTTTTATTCTTTGTATTTGTAGGAATTTATTTAACAAGTAAAAGTTTTTATCAATATTTCGTCTTCGATATGTTGGCACAATATTCTATTTATGCGTTGATTATTGCCTTTTTCTTGTGTATGATTTACAATTATTCGATTCGTAAAGAAGAAAAGAAAAATATTTTATGGTTGATTCCTTTGGTTGCGATTCCAATTATTACGTACAAAAACATAGGGAATTTCTATTTTGGAGAAAATGCAAAAGGAGAAAAATCGAATTTTAAAATTACGTCAATCAATATTTTTTCTCAAAATGAAGAGTTTCAACACTTGAAAAAATATTTAAGTAAAGATAAAAGTGATGTAATTGTTTTACAAGAATTAACGCCTGCTTGGCAAAAACATGTAGAGTTTATCCGAAAAGAATATCCATATTATAAAGAAGAAGTAAGAAATAACAATTTTGGAATTGCGATTTATTCTAAAATTCCATTCTCTAAAGTATCAACAAAAAATTATATTGATGAAATGCATCCTTCTATTTTAGCGGAAATTATTGTAGACGCTAAACCATTAAGCATTTTGGTAACGCATCCTGTTCCGCCTTTACCAAATCAGGCTCGTTTTGAAAGACGAAATAAACAATACGAATTGATGAAGCAGGAAATTGATGCTTTACCGAATGAAAATATCATTTTAGTTGGCGATTTGAATTCAACAGTTTATTCTCCGAACTTCAAATTGGTGCAATCGGATAAAATGAAAGATGCTCGTTCTGGTTTTGGATTGAATAATTCTTGGAATGCTTTTATTCCAATTTTCCGCACAAATATCGACCAATGTTGGGTTTCGAAAAAAATAAAAGTGACCAATTTTTATCGTGGAGATGATATAAAATCAGATCATTTTCCGATTGTTGCAGAACTGAAAATAGATTAAGAATTTGGGTTAATTTTTAAATTTCAAAAAAAAGATTACCTTTGAAGTTCAATCGAAAGGGGTGCTTCTTTACAAGAGGCTGAGATTATACCCAAAGAACCTGGGCAGGTAATGCTGCTAAGGGAACTGGTACTTCACCAAATTACATTCGCGCGTAAATTATAAAAGTGTAAGATGGCTCCTTTCATAATATTTTTTAAAATTAATTATGAAAAGGTCGATTTTTTTATTGTCATTATTTGGTGCATCTATTCTTTATGCACAAGAAAAAGATTCTATTCAAAAAGAAGAAATTCAATTAGGAGAAGTTTCAATTGTCGAAAAACTTCCGATTACAGTTGAAAAGGTAACTGATAAAATGTTACAAAAGAAGAATTTGGGACAAGATGTTCCAAATTTGTTAAATTCTGCTACGTCTGTTTCTATAACTTCTGATACAGGAACAGGAATTGGTTATTCGTCTATCAAAATTCGTGGACTTAATGAACAATCAATCAACGTTACATTAAATGGAATTCCGCTTAATAATCCTGAGTCTCAAGGTGTTTTTTGGGTGAATATGCCAGACTTGGCTTCATCTACAAGCTCTATGATAATTCAGAGAGGAGTTGGAACTTCATCAAACGGGATGGCTTCTTTTGGAGCAAGTGTTAATATCGAATCTCAAAATCCGTCTACCGTTCCTTTTGCAGAAGCAAATGTTTCTTTCGGAAATTATAAAACGCAAAAATATACAGTTCAGGCTGGTACGGGAAAAATACTAAATAATAAGTTGATTATTGATGGACGTTTTTCTAAGATAAATTCGGATGGATATGTAGACAGATCTTGGTCAGATTTAATCTCTTATGATTTTACTGCCTTATATGAATTGAATGAAAAAACAAAGTTTAGATTTCAGAATATGTTTGGAAAAGAACAAACGTATCAGGCATGGAGTGGTGTAGATGCTGAAACTTTAAAAAAAGATAGAACATATAATTTTGAAGGAGAAATTTTAGACGAAAATGGAAAGGTTGAAGGTTTTTATAAAAATCACACCGATAATTACCGTCAAAATCATTATTTTCTTTCGTGGTTACAAGATTTTGGGAATAATTGGAAATCAAATTTAACACTTCATTACACAAAAGGTAAAGGTTATTACGAGAGCTATAAAAATAATCGCAGTTTGAAACGTTATAAATTGGATTATTTAACTTCAGAAAAAAGAAATTTAATTAATCGTGAATATCTTGATAATGATTTTTATGGTTTTAATCTTGAAGTTGAAAATCAAAAATTAAACGATTTTAAAGTATTTTTCGGATTATCTGCAAACGAATATGATGGCGATCATTATGGAAATGTCTTATGGGTAAAAGGCACAGATTTTAAGGATAAAGATTTCAAATATTACAACAATCGTTCTGTGAAAAAGCAATTGGCTGCTTATGCAAAAGTATTGTATCAATTGAATAAATTTGAATTGTTTGGTGATTTGCAATACCGTTATGTTGAATATGATGCGAAATATTTGCCAAATGGGAAAAATGATGAGGAAGATTTCAGACCATTTTCGGATACATTCAATTTTGTGAATCCAAAAGCTGGAATAAATTTTAAAATCAATTCTTCAAATGTATTGTATGCTTCTTATGGTATTTCACATCGTGAGCCTTTGAGAAATGATTATGTAGATTCTAAATCTAAACCAAAAGAAGAATTTCTACAAGATTATGAATTTGGTTATAGAAAAGTAGGACAACTTTCTTTGAATGCAAATTTGTATTATATGGACTACCAGAATCAGTTGGTTGCAACAGGAGAGTTAAATGAAGTAGGTGCAAGAAAGCGTGTTAACTCTGGAAATAGCTATAGAAGAGGAATAGAGTTGGATGCGAATTATAAAGTTATTCCGAATCACTTGAATATTTTTGGAAATTTAACTTTAAGTCAAAATAGAAATATAAATTACGAAGAGGAGGTTTGGGATGAAAAAGGAATTTCTTCTATAAAAAATTATGGAAAAACAAAAATTTCGCTTTCACCAGATGTGATTTCTGCTTTCGGTTTTGAAGCTGTTCCTTTCAAAAATGTATTGATTAATTTGACGAATAAGTATGTTGGTGAACAATATTTATCAAATACAGAACCAGCAGATGGTAAATTAGATAGTTATTTGGTTTCGGATCTTTTGATTCGATATTCGACAAAAGTAAAAGGAATTAAAAACCTTGAATTTTCGTTCTTGATTAATAACTTATTTGATGTAGAATACGAATCAAACGGTTATTATTATGGAGGAGGATATTATTTTCCACAAGCCGGAATTAATGTTTTGGGCGGAGTTGGAATTCGTTTGTAGTAGTTTTCTTTTAATAGTTATTGTTTTTTTAGATAATAATTATATTTTTCTTAATTAACAATGTAAATTTAAATAATATGAAAAAATTATTGTCTTTTAACAATAGGAGCTTTATCATTGAACTTCTTTAGTTGTAAAGATGATGATGACTCAAGAAAATCTTTAGATGATAAAATTGTCGGAATCTGCAAACTTGAAAAAACAGTTTATCAGGAGACAGGTACACCAGATGAAGTAGAATATCCTGATGATTGTGCTAAAAAGTCTACAACAACTTTTAATAAACACAATACTTATAAAAGTGATGAGTATTATACCGATTATCAAACTGATAAATGTATCAATGAGGTTTATGGAGGTATATATAAAATAGAAAAAGGAAACTTACACATAATAGATGACGAAACTATTTTTAAAATTCAAGAAATTTCATCTAATAAAATGGTTTTACTTCTTGAAGAAGATGTAGATTTAGATGGGAAAGTTGATTCTAAAGTTATTGTTACTTTTATAAAATAAAAAAGCTCAATAATTTAACACTACCCCCAAAAAGTTAGAAACAATTTGGGGGTATTTTTATAAAAAGAAGAGTAAAATATGATTTTGCATTTAAATTAAATATCTAAAGAAGGAGATAAAACAATATATTTACTAACCCGTTGTGCATTTTAAATAATTTTGGTTTTTAGCTTATTAATATTTCGATTAAAGTATGTTTTATTAATGTACTGAACCACAGTAAGTGCAGTAATTTTAGCTAGAATTCTGGTTTTAAACCCCTCAAAAGTCTTTGCATAATTACGTCTAATCATAAATTGATCG
>NZ_DLOC01000019.1:0-14808 GCF_002478465.1 Empedobacter sp. UBA7494 | reverse complement strand
ACAATAATATCTACATCATGTTCTGTGTGATCGTGATGAGAAACCATCGGAACGATAGACGAAATATTTCCACCTTTTGCGATAGAAGCAGTAACAAAGATTGAGATAAATGCATTACGAGCAAAATCTCCAGAACCTCCAATACCATTCATCATGTGTGTACCAGAAACATGAGTTGAGTTTACGTTACCATAAATATCACACTCTAAAGATGTATTGATTCCAATAATTCCTAAACGACGAATAACTTCGGCAGAGTTAGAAATAGATTGAGGACGTAAAACAATTTTATCTTTATAATTGTCGATGTTTCCTATAACACGGTCATAACATTCTTGAGAAACTGTCATAGAAGATGCCGAAGCAAACTTCATTTTTCCAGAATCAATTAAGTCAAATGTAGAATCTTGTAAAACTTCTGAATACATGACTAAATCTTCAAAATCAGAATGTTCTAAACCACCTAAAACGGCGTTTGCAACTTTACCAATACCACATTGTAATGGCATTAATGATTTTGTAAGACGACCTTCTTCAACTTCATTTTCGAAGAATTTCACAATGTTTTGAGCAATTGCAGCAGTCGCTTCATCAGCTGGTTGAATGTCTCCTGGAGCATCTTGAATGTCGTGAAAAACAATTCCAACAATTTTAGAAGGATCTACTTTTATTGTTTCTGTTCCAATTTTTGTATCACAAGTAGTGATGTTAATTGGAGTACGTTTTCCATATTCTTCTACACTATAAATATCGTGAATACCTTTGATATTTGTAGGAATAGATGTGTTAATCTCAATGATTAATTTGTCTGCATTTGCAGCAATTTCTGCATTATTACCGATAGAAGTAGTAGGTACTAAAGAACCATCATCTAAAATTTCAGCAACTTCTAAAACACCTAAATTAATTTTAAATTGTCCATCTAAAATATGCTCAGCAGTTTCTCCTAAATGCTGATCGATAAATAAAACATTACCTGCATTTATATTTTTACGCATTACAGTATCTACTTGGAATGGTAAACGTTTTTTTAATGCTCCACTTTCTACTAAAGCTGCGTCTGTACCATGTCCTAATGAAGCTCCTGTTACTAAAGTGATTTTTAAATTTTCAGATTTGGCACGCTCAGCAACAGCTTTTAATACAACTTTAGTATCGCCTCCTCTTGTAAAACCACTAGAACCAACAGTCATTCCATCTTCAAAAAATTTGGCAGACTCCTCTGCTGTCATTACTTTTGACTGTAGGTTAGTTAATTTTATTCTTTCCAACATAATGCAACTTTTTCTTTCTAATACTATTCAATAATTGTTCCCTTCTGAACGAAGGGAGTTACAAATATTGGATTAATTAATAAAAAGTTAATATTAAAAATAGTCAAATAATTATCTATTTCGGACATTTTTATTTGTGTACATTATACATCATATCAAATAAATTATTATATTAGTTCGCAGATTAAAGAAACTATGAATATACATTTGGATAATAAGTTCGAAACACGATATTACCTAACCGAAATTGACAAATTACCAACCTCAATTTTCTGTTACCATAAGGAAATTTCGGAAGCATACGTGGTAGAACATAAACATAACAAAGCGCAATTTCTTTATTGTGAGGGAGGAATAGTTTATGTAAAAATAGGAAAAGATACTTTTTATTTACCTGCAAGACACTATATGTGGATACCGCCTCATGTGGAACATAGTATACACCCAAATACACCAGAGGTGATTATGAGAAATTTATATTTCCCTATTAATGAAAGTGATAATTCGTTTTATAAAAAAGTAGGAATCTATCCTGCTGATGGATTGTTGTTAGAGCTTTTATTATTTTCTAACCAATGGAAAGGAGATATTCTTCCAGAAAATAGAAGCGAATATGTAATTGCACAAGCTTTTAAAGAAATATTACCTAAAGTAAGCAAAAGTAGTTTACGATTAGCTCTTCCATTACCACACGACGAACGTCTGAAAAAAATCGTTCAATTCTTAGATGATAATATGGATTCTTCGATTACAATGAAGAAAATTACAGCCGAATTCGGATTCTCTGAACGATCATTATCACGATTATTCCAAAAAGATTTGAATATGACATTTGTTCAATATTTCACTATTTTAAGAATGTTACGCGCTTTACAATTGTTAATTGATAATACGTATTCAATCAGTGAAATTTCGACAATGGTTGGTTACAATAGTTTGCCGACGTTTAGTAATACATTCCAAAAAGTAATTGGAGTTCGTCCAACAGATTATTCAAAGAAAAAAGATATATTATAAATTTAGGTATGAAAATTTATCAAGTAAGTGGATTAGGCGCAAACGCAAATGCTTTTCGAAATCTACGCTTGGAACAAGATTTTGAGCAAGTTTATATTCCTTGGTTAGATCCAGAGAAAGATGAAACTTTGGCTCATTATACTGAAAGATTGTTAGATAAAATAAATCCCATAGAAGATTTTCTTTTGATGGGATTATCTTTTGGTGGAATAATTGTGCAGGAAATGAATCGTTTTATCAATCCAAAACATACATTTCTGATTTCGACAGTGAAGAGTAGGGCAGAGCTTCCGAAGTTATTTCGATTTTCGGCTTCTATTAATGCGCATAAAATAATTCCGATGAGTTTTTTAACTTCAGACCGAACATTTTCGTACATGATGATGCGAAAATTGTATTATACGGATCGTGATAAAGATAATATTGACGATATTTTTGAGTTTCGAAACAAAGAATATTTAAGTTGGTCGATTCATAAGATTGTAAACTGGGAACATTCTACAGCTTATCACGAAGAAAATATCACACATATTCATGGTACAAAAGATATTGTTTTTCCGATTGAATATATCAAAGATGCAATACAAATAGAAGGCGGAACACATATTATGGTGATGCAAAAGCCAAAATTAGTGAGCGATGAAATAAATAAAGTATTAATCACTTTATAGATAAAAAAAGCTTGAACATTTGTCCAAGCTTTTTTAATTTTATACTTCTTCTGTTGTATTTTCTTCTTCGAAATAACTTTTTTCTAAAGCGAAATTTTCAGCATTGATGACATCAAATTCGCCAATTTTTGTACGACGAAGTGCTGTTAAATATCCACCCGAATTAATTGCTTTTCCAAAATCAAAAGCCAAAGAACGAATATAGGTTCCTTTGCTACAATTCACTTCAAAATCGACAAAAGGTAAATCTATTTTTGTAATTTTAAAATCGTGAATCGTTATTTTACGTGCTTTACGTTCTATTTCTTGACCTTCGCGAGCTAATTCATACAAACGTTTTCCATCTACTTTTACCGCTGAATGCATTGGCGGAAATTGTTCAATTTCTCCAATAAATTGCTTCGTTGCTTCGTGAATGATTTCTTCTGTGATATGTTCAGTAGGAAAAGTTTGATCTTCTTCCGATTCCAAATCATATGTAGGCGTCGTTACACCTAATTTGATTGTACCTGTATAGGACTTTTCTTGCGCCTGAAATTCATCAATGCGTTTTGTCCATTTTCCTGTACAAACCAATAAAAGTCCAGTAGCTTTTGGATCTAAAGTCCCAGCATGTCCAACTTTTATTTTCTTTAAATTATATGCTTTTCTAATGTTCCAACGTATCTTATTTACGACATCAAAAGATGTCCAATCAAGTGGTTTATCAATCAAAAAAACGTGACCTTCTTGTATTTTTTCTACGTTCATCTTATTTGTGCTGAATCATTGTAGTTTCTACTGAAGCGGCATTGTCTTTTTCTGCTTGTGTTGGAGAATTGTAAGAGAAATAAATCAATAAAATAATTCCGATGATAATTCTGTACCACCCCCAAAATTTGAAACCGTATTTTGTTAAAACTGCAATAAATGTTTTCACTGCGATTAATGCTACAATAAATGCGACAACATTTCCAATTAAGAATAATATAATATGGTTTTGATCTTGCAAAATCATTTCGTAACCTTTCATTGGTGTTGCAGTATCTTCTCCCCAAGTTTTAACAAAAATAGAATAAACTGTAACCGCTAACATTGTCGGAACTGCTAAAAAGAAAGAAAATTCTGCAGCTGCTTTACGAGATAAACCTTGTGTCATACCTCCAATGATCGAGGCGGCGGAACGAGATGTACCAGGCATCATAGCCAAACATTGCCAAAAACCGATAATAATTGCTTGTTTTAATGTAATATCTTTTTCATCATTAATTTTAGGATTTTTGAACCATTTGTCTACAAATAATAAAATGATTCCTCCGAAAACTAACATTCCAGAAATAGCAACTTGATTTCCTAAAACAGCTTCGATTTTATCATCAAATAATTTTCCTAATATAAGGGCAGGAATAACCGCACAAGCTAATTTGATGTAAAAATTGAAATTGAAATTTTTGAAGTCAAAGAATTTTTTCCAATATAAAACGACAATTGATAAAATTGCTCCAAATTGTATCGAAACTTGAAACATTTTTAAGAATTCACTTTCTGGCATCCCCATCAAAGCTGCTGTGAATCCCATGTGTGCTGTAGAAGAAATTGGTAAATATTCGGTAAGACCTTCTATAATAGCAATAATAATTGCTTGTAAAGTATTCATTATTTTTCTTTATTCGGATTGATTAAAATGGCATAAATCTCGACGATGAAACCAACAACAACTAAAAAAGGCGCTAATCTAATTCTACGAAAAGAATAGATTTCGTCGTTCCAATAATTTGCATCCCACGTTCCATCGGGTCTTGTGTTCGCATCGTGTCCTGTCATCAATAAAAATCCAAGACCAATTAGCGCAACACCAATTGCCATGAAAATGTAATTTCTTTTTCCAAATAAAAAAGTAAAACCAGCATCGTTTGTAGATGCTGATTTTTTTGTTGTATTGATAGAATTTGATTTCATTAATAAAGTTGATCAGTTTTTAATCTTAAATAACGCCATGCAGCAAACAATGTACTGAAAACGGCAATAACAACTCCAATTCCAATTAAGATAATAATAAGTGGAGTGAAGCTTGGATTCCAAAGTACTAAACCAACTTTTGTTGCTAAAATGTACCATAAGAAACCTAATCCTACTGCTGCAATAAATGCTGCTAAGAAACCTAAAACTGCGGCTTCTATCAAGAAAGGTTTTACAATAAAACGTCTACGCGCACCAACTAATTGCATCGTTTTGATGCTGAAACGTTTTGCGTAAATTTTCAGACGTATAGAGTTGTTGATTAATACAACAACGATTACCAAGAAAATAACAGCAAAAATCATAATCCAAAAAGTAATTTTGTTGATGCTGTGGTAAATCGTTACCATCGCTTCTTTGTCACTTTTTACTTCGTCTACAATCGGATTTTTTGCCAATACCTTATTAATAGAATCAATTTGTTCAACAGATTGTATTAATGCAGGGTTCAATGTAATTTGAACTGATGCAGGGAAAATACTTTCTTCGAAGAAATCACTACCATCCGTACCCAAATCTTTTTTCGCAATTTTAGCTGCATCCTCTTTGCTGATATACTGTGTAGCTTCAACAAAAGGATACTTCACCTTCAACGAATCGATATAAGATTTCTGTAAATCAAGCTCCTTATCTTTTAATTTTGGATCTTCGACATCTTTAAAATATGCCTCGATTTTTAACTCTCTTTTTAGATGTTCTGCGTAACTTTGTGCATTAATGACAATTAAGCCGAAAATACCTAATAGAAATAAAACAAGCGAAATACTAATCACAACAGTGATGTTTGAAGATCGCAGTCTTTTTTTCTCAAATTTATCGTTCGTTTTTGACATTTGGGTTAATTTTGGGGCTAAGATAAAAAAAACTTATTTCGCAAGAAAGATATTCCGTATATATTCTACGGTAAGTTGGTTAAAGAAAACTTAAAATTTAGAATTTTTGAAAGTAAAAGCTAAAAAACATTTAGGTCAGCATTTTTTGAATGACGAAAATATTGCACGAGACATCGCTGAAGGGTTAACTTGGGAAGGCTATGATCGTGTCTTAGAAATTGGTCCAGGAATGGGCGTGTTGACAAAATATATTTTACAAGCAAAGAAAAATATAGAGGTTGTGGAGATTGATACAGAATCAGTCGAATATTTAAAAGAATATTATCAACCATTTTATCCAGGATTTAAAATTCATTCTGAAGATTTCTTGAAAATGGACTTTTCATCAAAGTTTGATGAACAAATTGCTATTTTAGGAAATTTTCCGTATAATATATCTTCGCAAATTATTTTTAAAGCTTTAGAAGAGCGTTACACTGTTCCCGAAGTTTGTGGAATGTTTCAGAAAGAAGTTGCAGAACGTATTGCATCCAAAAAAGGTACAAAAGATTATGGTATACTTTCTGTATTAGCTCAAGCTTATTATCATTGTGAATATTTGTTCACCGTTCCAGAACACGTTTTTACACCGCCACCAAAAGTGAAATCGGGCGTTATTATTATGAAACGCTACCGAACAGAAATTGAAGGAGTCGAACAAAAACGGTTTTTTCAAGTGGTAAAAGCTGGTTTTGGACAAAGAAGAAAAACGCTTCGTAATTCGTTGAAAGCTTTGGGAATTCCTGAAGATTTAAACGATCACGAGTTTTTGAATATGCGCGCAGAACAATTATCTGTCGAAGATTTTATTGAGTTAACGAAAAGAATGAAATAGATTATGGAGGTAAAAATTACAAAAGATTTTATTGAACATTTAAACGAAAGTATTAATCAGCAAAATGCAAAAGCAGTTAAGGAGATGTTGCAAGATTTGCACCCCGCCGATATTGCTGAATTGTTTGATGAGCTTTCGACCAAAGAACAATCTTTTGTAATTGATTTACTCGATAATGAAATTTCTGCTGATATCCTTCTTGAATTAGAAGAAGATGATCGACGCAAATTCCTGAAAACGCTTACTGCAAAAGAAATTGCTGAAGATGTCATTAATGAGATGGATACCGATGATGCTGTTGACGTTATTAATGAGCTTTCTGATGAAAAGAAAGATGAGGTAATTGCGCAATTAGAAGACCAAGAACATGCCCGTGAAATTGTAGATCTTTTACGTTATGACGAAGATACGGCTGGAGGTTTGATGGGGAAAGAGTTGATAAAAGTCAACAAAGATTGGTCGGTAATTACAGCAGTAAAACAAATGCGAAAACAAGCTGAGGATTTAGAAGAGGTTTTCTCTATTTATGTTGTTGATGAAGATGAAAAATTACTTGGAACGTTGAGTTTAAAGCGTTTATTGACGACTTCTGCAAATACAAAAGTTGCTGATGTTTACAATGAAAAGATCCAATATGTAAAGACTTATTCAAAAGATATGGAGGTTGCAAAAGTAATCGAAAAATATGATTTGTATGAAGTGCCTGTTGTAGATGAATTAATGCGTTTGGTAGGTGTAATTACGGTGGATGATGTGATTGATGTTATTCGTGAAGAAGCTGAAGAAAATTATCAATTAGCAGCCGGGATTACTCAAAATGTCGATTCGGATGATAATATCTTAAAATTAACTCGTGCTCGTCTACCCTGGCTTTTATTGGCTTTGGTAGGTAGTTTTGTTGCTGTTAATGTGTCGCAAAGTTTTAGCGATGCGATGAATTTGTATCCGCAATTATTCTTTTTTACACCGCTTGTTGCCGCCATGGCAGGAAATGTTGGTGTGCAATCTTCTGCGATTATTGTGCAAGGTTTGGCGAATAGTAATATTTCGGGTTCTATTTGGAAAAGATTAGGAAAAGAAATGTTATTGGCTTTATTGAATAGTTCATTATTAGCTTTTGTACTTTTATTGGCGACGCATTTCTTGATGAGCGCAAGCTACGAAATTTCTTCAACCATTGTATTAGCTTTAGTAATTGTAATGATTTTAGCAAGTTTGATTGGGACATTTATTCCAATTATGTTGCATAAATATGGTGTTGATCCTGCTATTGCAACAGGTCCATTTATCACAACAAGTAATGATATCTTTGGTTTATTGATTTACTTTTCGATTGCGAAAATGATTTTAGGATTTTAAAAAAAATAAAATGAATACATTAAAAAATAATAGGAATTGCAACCCAAACATCTAACAATAATAGTCAAGCGATTGAAGATTTAGGAAAGTTATGGCATCAATTTTTTGCAGAAAATATTATTGCTAAAATTCCGAATGCGATAAGCTCTAATATTTATTCGGTTTTATACAGATTACGAAAGTGATTTTAGAGGAAAATATACGACAATTATTGGTTGCGAAGTTTCTTCTTTAGATGAAATTCCAGAAGGGATGGTTGGGCGAGAATTTGAGCCACAAACATTCAAAAAATATATTGCCAAAGGAGAATTGCATGAAGCAGTTGGAAAAACTTGGACAGAAATTTGGAATTATGATGCAAATCTAAATTGTACGTATAAATATGATTAAGAATTGTACACCGAAAAAGCTCAAAATCCTGCTGATGCCGAAATAGAGATTTATATTGGTGTGAAAGAATAGTAATTAGTACTGAGATACTAGAATTTTGATATTAGAAAATAATATTAATAAAATGAGCTGAAAAGTTTTACTTTCAGCTCATTTTTTATTTTGGATATTTTGTAGGATTCTATGCGCATTAAAGAACTGCATAAATAAAAAAGTTTTTTCTTCTTCATTAGTTTCAAAAAAAAACAAATAAGGAAAAGATCTAAAAGGTTTTGAATGCAAATTTCTATAGTTCACTTGATAGAAATGATTATTTCCAAAGTTTCCAAAACTTTTGTTAATTCAGCTAAATAAGATTTTGCCGCAGATGTAGAAAAGTTTGAATAATAAGAAAGAGCTTATTCAAAATCTTGGGCAGCTTCAGAACAAATTCTAATCTTATAAATCATATTTTTCGTGCAATTCTTTCAATACATCTTTTGCATTAAAGAAATTTTCTTTTAGCTCGTTAAGTCGATTATCCAAAATTTCTTTTTGTTCGTCACTTAATTCAAATTCAGTTTCTTGATTATGTTTATAAGTCAAAAAATCAATATAAGGCTCAACTTCTTCCAAAAGTGATTCAGGAAGTTGTTTCAATTTAGAATTCACTTGTTCAATAGTTGTTGCATTCATAATTATTAATTTTACAAAACAGTTGTCGCTCTAACAAAGTTACAAAAAGTATACCTTATTATATAATCAAGATTTTGTGTAATATTTCTGATTATTTTTTCAATAAAATCTTAAACTCAGTTCCGATTTCTTTGGATGATTTGGAAACAAATATTTTTCCTTTGTGGTAGTCTTCGATAATTCGTTTTGCTAATGATAATCCTAATCCCCAACCACGTTTTTTGGTTGTAAAGCCAGGTTGAAAAATCTTTTTCTGTAATTTGGTCGGAATTCCAGAACCTGTATCAGCAATAGAAATTTCAACAAATTTACCTTTCGTTTTTATATCGATATCCAAAACGCCTTTATTTTGCATGGCGTCAGCTGCATTTTTCATCAAATTTTCGATAACCCAACTATATAAAGAAGAATTAAGATTAATATTAAATTCTTCTACATCTGTAACAAAATTTACTTCAATTCCTTTGGAAATGCGTTGAGAAATATAATCCACTGTTTGTTTGGAAGTTGAAATAATATCAGTTTGTTTGAGTTCAGAAGTTGAACCAATTTTCGAGAAACGTTCGGCAATATGTTTCAATCGATTCACATCTTTTTCAATTTCTATAACCGAAGTTTGATCGATTTCTTCCAATTTCAATAATTCGACCCAACCCATTAAAGAAGAAAGTGGAGTTCCAATTTGATGCGCTGTTTCTTTTGCCATTCCGGCCCATAAATAACTTTTTTCGGTGTCACGAATTGTTTTGAAATACCAATATGAAAATCCAAAAAACAATAAAATCAATAAAATAATGATGAGTGGATAATATTGTAATTGATTAAGAAGTTTTGAATTTTTGAAATAAACATAATTTTTAGTTCCGATTAATTCAACATCAATTGTTTGTTCGGACGATTTCATTTTGTTGACATATTTTTTTAATTGAACCGAATCTTTTACGATCGATTCATCAATATTTTTGGTGTCTACAATAATGCCTTTTTCGTCTACAAGTGCAACAGGAATTGATTTGTTGTCTTCAATTAATTTGAATAGAAAATCTTGCGTTTTCGGATCTAAAAATTCGGATGAGCTTATCAACTCTAACGATCGCGCATAATTCTCTACACGTTTGTGTTCTTCACGTTTTAGCTCTTGTACAATTTTGTTACTCGACCATATTGTAATAGCGAAAATCACAAATGTTATAAAGAATCCAATCCAACGTTTGTTTATTTTTTTTGTTAGAAAATTTCTCATCTAAATGTAAAATCTTTCTTAAATTTATATCAAATGTAATGATTATTTGATTATAATATATTTTTATGGCGAGATAAGATAAATATGATGAAAGTAATTTTTTTTAAAGCCTTAAATAGTTTATTTTTGTAGCTAAATCTCATAGAGAGTAAAATTTATGGATCGTTTTTCGTTTTTAAATGCCGCTCATTTAGAGTTTATAGGCGACTTATATGATCAATACGTCCAATATCCGGATAGTATTGAACCAAGTTGGAAAGCTTTTTTCCAAGGGTATGACTTTGCGAATGCAACATATGATGGAGAGCCATTATTTGCACCAGCAACACAAACAGCTCCTAACAGAGCTAGTCAAACAACGCAAGCAGTAGTTAATCCTGCAGTAGTATCTCAAGTTCCAGACAACGTACAGAAAGAATTTAAAGTCATCAATTTGATTGATGCTTACCGTACGCGTGGACACTTATTTACAAAGACTAACCCGGTTAGAGCGCGTAGAACTTTTGAACCTACTTTAGACATCAAAAACTTTGGTTTATCTGATGCTGATTTAGATTTGACATTCAACGCTGGTGAAATTTTAGGTATCGGTGGACCAATCACTTTACGTGAAATCATTGGACACTTAGAAAACATGTACTGCGAATCTATCGGAATCGAGTATATGTATGTAAGAGAACCTCAAAGAATTAATTGGATTCAGAATTGGTTAAACCAAAACTTGAATCAACCAAAATTATCTAAGGAGGAGAAAGAACGTGTTTTAGAAAAGTTGAATGAAGCAACTGCTTTTGAAAACTTTATGCACACGAAATATGTTGGACAAAAACGTTTCTCGGTAGAAGGAAATGAATCTTTGATTCCTGCTTTGGATACATTGATTAATCGTTCTGCAGATCACGGCGTACAAGAGGTTATCGTAGGGATGGCTCACCGTGGACGTTTGAATGTTTTGGCTAACATTTTTGGAAAATCATATTCTCAAATCTTTTCAGAATTCGAAGGAAAAGCTTTTGATACAGATTTAATGGCTGGTGATGTTAAATATCACATGGGATCATCTAATCAAATCAAAGCATTGAATGGAAAAGATATCCGAATCAATTTAGCACCAAATCCATCTCACTTAGAAACTGTAGATGCAGTTGTAGAAGGGATTACACGTGCAAAAGTTGAAGAAGATTACAAAGATGATTATTCTAAAATCATTCCAATCTTAATTCATGGTGATGCTGCTGTAGCTGGACAAGGAATCGTTTACGAGGTTGTTCAAATGGCAGGATTAGACGGATACAAAACAGGTGGAACAGTACACGTTGTGGTAAATAACCAAATTGGGTTTACAACAAACTACTTAGATGCGCGTACATCTACATATTGTACAGATGTTGCAAAAGTAACATTGTCTCCTGTAATGCATGTAAATTCTGATGATGTAGAAGCGGTAGTTCACGCTTTCCGTTTTGCAGCAGATTATCGTGCAGAATTCGGTTCTGATGTATTCATCGATTTATTAGGATACCGTAAATATGGACATAACGAAGGTGATGAACCAAAATTCACTCAACCTAAATTATATAACTTAATCGCTAAACATCCAAATCCTCGTGAAATTTACAAGGATAAATTATTAAAAGAAGGTGTAATTGGTGAAGAAATCGTTAAACAAAAAGAAGCTGAATTTAAGGCTTTATTAGAAACGAATTTCGAAGCTTCTAAAGAAATTGAGCGTAATCACATTTTCCCTTTCATGCCAGAAGAGTGGGAAGGATTTGAAATAGCTGATGATGCAAAAGTTTTTGAACAAGCAAATACTGCTTACGACGAAGCAAAATTAAAAGAAATTGCAAAAGCTGTTTCTACAGTTCCAGAAGGTAAAAAATTAATCAAAAAAGTTTCTCGTTTAATTGAAGGACGTGGAAAAATGATTGAGGAAGATAAAATCGACTGGGGATTAGGAGAAGCTTTAGCTTTCGGTTCTATCTTAACAGACGGACGTAACGTGCGTGTTTCTGGTGAAGATGTAGAACGCGGAACGTTCTCTCACCGTCATGCAGTTGTAAAAACTGAAGACACAGAAGAAGAAATTATCTTATTAAACCATATTAATGATGAGCAAGGTCAATTAAGAATCTACAACTCATTATTATCTGAATATGCAGTTTTAGGTTTCGATTATGGATATGCTATGGCAAATCCTAAAGCGTTAACTATTTGGGAAGCTCAATTTGGAGATTTTGTGAATGGAGCACAAATCGTAATCGACCAATATATTTCTGCAGCAGAAGATAAATGGAAATTACAAAACGGTTTAGTAATGTTATTACCTCATGGATACGAAGGGCAAGGAGCAGAGCACTCTTCAGCACGTTTAGAGCGTTTCTTACAAATGTGTGCTGGTAACAATATGTTTGTTGCTAATATCACAACTCCAGCTAATTTCTTCCACGCATTAAGAAGACAGGTTGTAACAGATTACCGCAAACCATTGGTTGTAATGTCTCCAAAATCATTATTACGTCATCCATCAGCAGTATCTTCATTAGCAGATTTCACAAATGGAGGTTTCCAAGAAATTATCGAAGATGTAACAGTAGATGTGAAAAAAGTGAAAAAAGTAGTTTTCTGTTCAGGAAAAATCTACTACGATTTAGACAAAAAACGCCAAGAATTAGGAGATAAAGAAACTGCAATTATTCGTTTAGAGCAATTATATCCTTTAAATGAAGAAAAAGTAGATGCTATCATCTCTAAATTTGGTAATGCTAAATTGGTTTGGGCACAAGAAGAACCAGAAAATATGGGAGCTTGGATGTACATTTTACGTAAATTAAGAAAATATCCATTCGACGTAGTTTCTCCAGCAGAAAGTGCTGCAACAGCGCCAGGTTCAAGCAAACGTTGGGCTGCAATTTACGAAGAGGTAATTAATAAAGTATTCAATTAAAAAATAAAGCTAATAGATATGTTAGAAATGAAAGTCCCATCACCAGGGGAATCAATCACAGAAGTAGAGATCGCTACGTGGTTAGTAAAAGACGGTGATTACGTAGAAAAAGACCAAGCAATTGCAGAGGTTGACTCAGATAAAGCAACATTAGAATTACCAGCAGAAGAAAGTGGAATTATCACTTTGAAAGCGGAAGAAGGTGATGTTGTAGAAGTAGGACAAGTTGTTTGTCTTATTGATACATCAGCTGCTAAACCAGAAGGAGGAAGCGCTCCAGCTGCAGAAGCACCAAAAGCTGAGGTTAAAGAAGAAGTAAAAGCTGCTCCAGCTCCAGTTGCTACACCAGCACCTGCTGCTCCAGCTGCAACTTACGCTACGGGAACTCCATCTCCAGCGGCTAAAAAAGTTTTAGACGAAAAAGGTATCGATGCTTCTCAAGTAAAAGGTTCAGGACGTGACGGACGTATCACTCAAGATGATGCAGCTCGTTTTACACCAGCAATGGGAACTTCTACTCAAGGAACTCGTGCTCAATCAGAGAAAAAATTATCATCATTACGTCGTAAAATTGCGCAACGTTTAGTTTCTGTTAAAAATGAAACTGCAATGTTAACTACATTCAACGAAGTTGATATGTCTGCAATTTTTGCTTTACGTAACCAATATAAAGACGAATTCAAAGCTAAACACGGTGTTGGTTTAGGATTTATGTCTTTCTTTACAAAAGCAGTTACACGTGCATTAGAGTTATACCCAGACGTAAACTCTATGATTGACGGTGACTACCAAGTAAAATTTGACTTTGCTGACGTTTCTGTTGCAGTATCAGGACCAAAAGGTTTGATGGTACCAGTAGTACGTAATGCAGAAAACTTAACTTTCCGTGGTGTTGAGCAATCTATCAAAGATTTAGCAATCAAAGTACGTGACGGAAAAATTTCTGTTGATGAAATGACAGGAGGTACATTTACAATCACTAACGGTGGTGTATTTGGATCTATGATGTCTACACCAATCATCAACCCACCTCAATCAGGTATCTTAGGAATGCACAATATTGTTGAGCGTCCAGTTGTTAAAAACGGACAAATCGTTATCGCTCCAATGATGTATGTTGCTTTATCTTATGACCACCGTATCATCGACGGACGCGAATCTGTAGGATTCTTAGTTGCAGTTAAAGAAGCGGTAGAAGATCCATTAAACGTATTAATGGGCGGTGACGCTAAAAGAGCTTTAGAATTGTAATACATAAAAACATTCTAACAATCCATAAATTGAAAGTCGTTCGTAAGAACGGCTTTTTTGGTTTATGTAATTAATTTATAATATTATTTTTTTGTGTTTTTGTAATTGATTTAATGAAATTCAGTTTTTTAAATAATGTAATTTTTAAATGTTAATTTATTAATTACAAGTGTTTTATGTTTTTGTTTTTAAGGAAATTAATTCTTTAAATTATTGCTGATTAATATATATTGAAATATAATATAACCCGTAGTTCATTTGTATTAGATTGTATAT
>NZ_DLOC01000036.1:0-37506 GCF_002478465.1 Empedobacter sp. UBA7494 | reverse complement strand
CTACATTTAGAAATTATAAAGGAATATTAATTTTTACAAAAGTATTTTATAACTATATTGCATCCTATACCACATCAAAAAAAAATTTTAATATGACCCTACAAGAATTTAAAAATAGTTTAGATTTACCTTTAATCACTTCACCTATGTTTCTTGTTTCTCGAACTGAATTAGTTGTAGAAGCATGTAAAAATGGAGTATGTGGAACTTTTCCTTCTTTGAATGGAAGAACTTCCGAAGATTTTGAACAAATGTTAATTGATATCACTTCTCAATTAAAACAATTTGAAGAAGAAACAGGTAAAAAAGCGGCTCCATTTGGAGTGAATTTAATCGTTAATAAAACAAATCCTCGTCTCGAAGGTGATTTAGCTTTATGTGCAAAATATAAAGTACCGCTTATTATTACGTCACTTGGCGCTGTAAAACAAGTTGTAGATGCAGTTCATAGTTATGGAGGCTTGGTTTTTCATGATGTGATCAAAAAACGTCATGCGGAAAAAGCTGCTGAAGCAGGTGTAGACGGAATTATTGCTGTAGCTTCTGGTGCTGGTGGACATGCTGGTACTGCTAATCCTTTTGCTTTGATTGATGACATTCGTACTTTTTACGATGGTTGTTTAATTTTAGCAGGTGCGATGAACAACGGAAACGATATCTTAGCAGCTGAAAATATGGGTGCTGATTTTGCATACATTGGAACTCGTTTTATTGCGACAAAAGAAGCGTCTGCAGATCAAGATTATAAAACAATGTTAGTCGATTGTACTTTCGAAGATGTGATTTATACAGATGGAATTTCTGGTGTAAATGCAAATTTCTTGAAACCAAGTATTATTCATTCTGGAATTGATTTAGACGAAAAGAAAGAAGAAGATTTTTCGAAATTAATTGGAGGAGATGGACACAAAGCATGGAAAGACATTTGGTCTGCTGGACACGGAGTTTCTGGAATTCATGATATTATTTCAACCGAAGAATTAATCAATCGAATGAAAAATGAATATAAATGTGCATTAGAACAAAATGTCCAGAAATTAAATAATTTGAAATTTTAAACTTAATAATGAAAACTACTCAAGAACTCATCGAATTAATTTCTCTCAAAAAACTAGAAGAAAATTTATTCGAAGGGAAAAGTTCTTTTATGGGAAGTCCAAATGTTTTTGGAGGACAAGTTGTAAGTCAAGCTTTACATGCAGCATATCAAACTGTTCCTCAAGATCGTTTTTGTCATTCCCTTCACTCCTACTTTATTTTACCTGGACATTTAGAAAAATCTATCTATTTTGAAGTAGCAAATCTTCGTGATGGAGGAAGTTTTAGTACGCGTGTTGTCACAGTAAAGCAAGATAGTGTTCCTATTTTTGTGATGGCTTGTTCATTTCAATTGAAACAAGAAGGTTACGAACATCAAGAGGAAATGCCTGTTGTAACGCCTCCTGAAGAATTAATGAGTTGGAACGATGTCGCAGAACAATTTGGTTCGGTTTTACCAAAATCAATTATGCGATTTGTCTTAGCAGAGCGTCCCTTAGATTTTAAACCTGTTGAATTTGTAAATCCATTTGAGAAAAAAGATTATCCTAATTTTAGTAATGTTTGGTTAACTTTTAATGATGTTCCAGAGGATTTACCTTTACCGATTATTCAGCAATTAATTGCGTATAGCTCTGATTATAATTTGTTATCAACAGCAATAAAACCACATGCTTCTAAAGCTCATTTTGGAAATACACAAATGGCGAGTTTAGATCATTCAATTTGGTTCCATAGAGAACCAAATTTGCATGACTGGATATTAGTTAATGTTGAATCTCCAAGTGCAAATGACACAAGAGGTTTTACACGAGGAAATTTATTCAATCGTTCTGGTGAACTAATTTGTAGCGTTGCGCAAGAAGGCTTAATCAGACCAATCATTAAAGATAAATAATGAAAAAAGCTAGCCAATTGGTTAGCTTTCTTATTTGAATCTATTTTTTAATTTGATTTTACTATCTTTAATAAAACAATTAAGATGAACAAAGAAAAACCTTTGAGCGAATTATCATTAGAAAAATTAAATGAAAAAAGAAAAAAAGTTAACAAACTAAATATTAGCATTCAAATCCCATTATTACTTATAGCAGTCATTCTATTAATTCTGAAAATGACAAACAAATATGATATCAATGTAACATTCGTTATTTTATTATCATGTTCTGTAACTTTTATTCCTCTTATAACAGGTTTAGCAAAAATAAATGCAGAAATCAATACCAGAAAAAAAGCAAATCAATAGATTAATTTTTTCGTCACTTAAATTCTACTTCGTTTATATTAATTACTTCAAATAAAGTTTCTAAATAATTTATTCTGTAATCATTTATTTCAACAATAGACTTTTCTAAAATAAACAAATCATCTTTATCAATATTCACACTTTTAAACAACTCGTTTTCTTTAGCATGAATTTTATAATATGTATTGTTTATTAAATTTTTAAAAATCAAATTTCTTCTCGATATAAATACAAAAAAATTGTTAGAAAAAAAATTCATTACAAACCAATTATGATTAAAATTTGAATGATGATTAATAATAGATATAATATCATCCTTATAGTAATATAGAATAAAATTTCTTTCATAAGGAATAAAAACAACTGGTAAAAAAGAATGAGAAAATTCAAAATTCACATTCATTATTATTCTATTCGAACCTCCATTCACCTCTTTAAATCGTTCAGTAATATCTACTCCTTCAATTGTTATTTTAGGAATTAACAACTCTCTTCCACTGTTTGGTTCATCATAGCCAACAACTTCTAATTTCAAAATCTGATCAAAAGATTCTAATATATCAAAAGGATAGTACATAAATAAAAGTATATCTTTCAAAGATATAACTAAATTCAATGACTCTCTTTTCTCTTTTTCCTAAGATGTAAAATTCCTTTGATTGGATTATAAATCATAATAAAAACCATCATTACAATTCCAAAATAAAATAATGTTCTAAAAATTTGAATATCTGCAATCAACAAAGCTTGGTTATACAATTGAGATTTTAGATTGGTCGCTGTCAAACTGATCGATTCATTTACTAAATGAGTTGTATTGTGTTTATTGAATAAGTTATTCCATTGTTCTTGAAAAATTGTATTGGTAATATCTAGATTTTTCGTCATCAAAAATTGATGTTTAGTCGTCAAGAAAAGAATTGCATTTTGCATAATCGAAAAACTAATTGTCGACGACCAATAACGCATTGCGACTGCTGCTTGCATAGTATTCATAGAAAAATTAGCGTGTATAGAACATACCATATATTGCAAAATTGGCGCAAACAACATTCCTTGTCCCATTCCTTCCATCAATAATGGCGGAATAACTGCATTCGGACGAGTATCTGGAACCAAAATGTAACTAAACCACAACATAGCAAACGTTAAACAAAAAAAACCTCCAAAAAACACATACTTATATTGCGTTTGAAATTGTGTGATGATGTAATAAGCAAACAATGCTCCTATGTAAATTCCGGCACAATTATAATATTGTATTTGCAAAACAAACTCCCAATTCCATTTCCAAACAACATTCATCACTTGATAAATGTTACTCATGCTCGATTTGAAAATATAAAATGTAAAAAACAAAAACATACCTACAATAACTCTTTCGGAACGAAGAATCTCGAAATGAAAAATCGGTTTTTTAGACGTTAATTGTTGCAAAATAAATAAGCCTGAAAAAATAAACATTGCAGCAAACGCAATAACGATATAAAGCGATTCGAACCAATAATATCTTTTACCATAAATCAATAAAAAAGCTCCTGCTATTAATGACATCATCATCAAAAAATAACCCGCCAAATTTAACTGATACAATGGTTTTTTGGGATACAATCTACCATGACTAAAGAGAAAAACATAAATCAATAATGATAAAACATGAAAAAAGATGACAGTATAAATTACCATATTGAAATTATAATTTTCGATGGCAAATTTTACAATAGAAGTCGTGTATTTATCAGCCGTCATCATAAATCCATACAAAAAAGTATTCCCTAATAATCGTCCATATTCGCCTTTTATACGCGACATAATTAGCGGAACAATAATACATCCTTCGAGATAAGATGTTGTTCCTTGTATCACACGAAGTAAATAAATCAATTGCGTATTTGTTGTCAACGAAATTATTAACATTAATACAATATTGATAATAGTCATAAACAATAAATAAGAACGAATATTAAAGAACTGAAAAAGCCGTTCGTTAATAAAAAGTCCACAAACAATTGTGGCGTAAGCCAAAGAAAAAATGAATTGTAAATCGTCTACATCAACATCTAGAAATGAAGCTGTAAATGTACTATTCATATTGAAAAGTGAGAGAATCATCACATGCGGAATCAACGCGGCAATGAGAATTGGAAGTACCAATTTTTCTGGTATCCATTTCTTGAAAATGGGATGTTGATTGTGCATTGAGTTATTTATTCAATTTTACAATCAAGTTCAAAACATTCATTCGAAAGTTTGTCTAATTAAAAATATTTTATTGATTTCGTGATTATCTTACCTAAAAAGTAAAAAAGGGAAGCTGCCTGAGAAAAGTCAAAAGGCTAAAATGTGATTCTGAATAATAAATCGTTAAAATACGATGATTCATTTTTATAAAACCATAACAAATTTAAAATCAATAAAATACAACTAATATTTATTAAAACAATTAATCATTTTTCGTTTGATTTATTTTGATGGCAAAAGTAAGTGCTGTCTCAGAAAAACAAGTTGATTATTTGAGAATATAATTTGTTCATTTACGCCATTTTTAAATTTAAAAAACTTTAAACTATCTCCTTTTTATCGAATAATTTTGATAAAATATTCATTTTTAAAAATTTGTTATAAAAAAAACGTACTTGATTCTATTAAATCAAATACGCCAATTAAATAAAAAAGTAATATATAAAAATTATTTTAACGATGTAAAAGTCTATTTTTTATCGGTTGATAAAGAATTACAAAAATCGCAGCGATAATTCCCACAACAAACAATGTTCGGAAAATCTCAATATTACTAACCAACAAAGCTTGGTTATACAATTTTGCTTTTAAAGCTGCGGCAGTAATACTTTCTGCTTCTTTTGGAAGATGACTCGCAATATTTTTATTGAACAAATTATTCCATTGTTGTTGGAAAATCGGACTCGTTTTGTCTAAATTTTTGGTCATCAAAAATTGATGTTTAGTCGTCAAGTATAAAATTGCATTTTGCATCAGCGAAAAACCAATTGTTGTCGTCCAAAAACGAATCGCCGTACCTGCTTGCGCCGCACTACCAGTAATAGAAGGATGTACAGAACCTGTAATATACAACACTAATGGCGTAAAAATAACACCTTGCGCAATTCCTTCTAACATCAACGTTGGCGCTATTGCCTCGACTTTTGTATCTGGATAAAACAAGTGACTAAACCACAACATGCTCATGGCTAAAAGTACAAATCCAAGAAAAAATATTTTTCTAAAATCAATTTTATTTTTAACCATGAAAAATGAAAATACAATACCAATGATGGAACCTGCAACATTAAAATATTGAATCTGCAACACATATTCCCATTGCCATTTCCAAACTGTTGACATGACTTGGTAAATATTGCTCATCCCAGCACGTAAAGTATAGAAAACAAAAAACATTAATATTCCTAAAATGACACGTTCTGATTTGAAAATCTCAAAATGAAACAAAGGTCGTTTGGCTGTTTTTTGATGCAATAAAAATAAACCACTAAAAACGAGTGTTGATGCAAATGCTATGATAATAATTGGCGATTCGAACCAATAATATTTTTTTCCATAAATCAAGAAAAATGCACCAGAAATTAGGGAAATAATCATCAAGAAAATTCCGCCTAAATTTAATTGATACAATGGTTTTTTAGGAAACATTCTGTTGTGATTAAAGAAAAATACATAAATAATTAATGCAACAACATGAAAACTCATAATCGTATACACCATCATATTGTGGTTATAATTCTCAATCGCAAACTTCACAATTGAAGTCGTGAATTTATCTCCCGTTAACATTACGCCGTACAAAAACGAATAAGCAATCAATTTTGAATGTTCACTTTTAATATTCGACATAATGATTGGCAACAAAATACAACCTTCGAAAAGCGATAAAGGTCCTTGAATAAAACGCAGAATCAAAATCAATTCTGTATTTGTAGTTAATGTCATTCCAAACAATACCAAAATGTTAAGCATGGTCATTGTTAGCAAATAACTTCTGATATTGAAAAAGTGAAAAAATCGAACGTGAATAAATAAGCCACAAACAATAGTGGCATACGCCATCGAAAAAAGGAACTGCAAATCGTCGACCTCCAAATCCAAAAATGATGCTGTAAACGTACTATTCATGTTGAATATCGTCAAAATCATCAAGTGTGGAAATAGCGCAAGGATAAAAATTGGCACAACCAATTTTTGCGGAACCCATTTATTAAATATTGAATTTTGTTGTGACATTTATTTAATTTACTTTTTCTGCGGAAACATTTACATTCATTCCGGTACGTAATTTTTCGTTGTTTTTAGACTCTTTCAGAATTATTTTTACAGGAAAACGTTGTTCAATTTTCACGAAGTTTCCTGTAGCATTATCAGGTTTAATCAAAGCAAACTCAGACCCAGAAGCTGGCGAAAGTGATTCAATTTTTCCTTCAAACTCAATGTTTTTGTAGGCATCAGCTTTTATAATAACTGGTTGATCCAAATCGATTTCTCCAATTTGCGTTTCTTTAAAATTTGCAACAATCCATTTCTCTTTCGAAACCACTTGCACCAAAGCTTGTCCTTCTTTTATTAACTGACCTTCTTGTATATTTTTTGTTCCAACCCAACCATCGTAAGGCGCCACAACATAAGTATATGAGAGAATAAGTTTGGCATCATTCAATTGGGCTTTTCGTTGTAAAATTTGAGTTTTTGCAGGTGCAACTTTTGTTTGTTCAGCAGACGCACTAACATTCACTGCATTACGTTGTTGTTCCAAAGCACTCAAATTTGCTTTTGCTTGTTTATATTTTGCTTCAACTTCTTCAAATTGTTGCACAGTTGCAGCATCTTCTTGTACTAAATTTTTGAAACGATTATAATCTTTTTCCGTTCTCCAAACCTCTATTTTAGCAGCTTCTATATTTGCATTAACAATATTAACATCACTTGATTTTGTATCTACCGCTTTTTCGTAGGTTAAAACAGATTGCGAAGTCGATTCTAAATTTGCTTCTGCAATATCAATCTGATTCTGAAACTCTCTATTATCAATCACAACAAGCGTATCACCTTTGTGTACAAATTGATTTTCTTCGAAATTTACTTTTTTGATAAAACCAGAAACTTTACTCGAAACTGGTGTAATATATTGTCGCACTTGCGCGTCATTTGTATTGACATGTGAACTCGAAAAGAAATAAAACCAAGCCACTGCAGTGATTCCTATGATAATAAAAATCCAAGCAATCGCCGAAAGCGTTCTATTCATTCGTTTTTCTCCTTTTGTCTGTTGTTTTCCCATTTTTATAAGTTTCCTAAAACGTATTGTAATTGATAGTATTTTAATTGTTTGTTGATTTGCAATGAAATCAAATTCGATTGAGCCTCTAAATAAGCGTTATCCGCATCGATAAGTTCTGTAATCAAACTCAATTTATTGACATATTTTGTTCGAACAATTCGATAATTTTCTTTGGCTTGACCAATTGCTTCTTCAGCAATTTTTATTTTATCGATCGATTCTTCTAATCGTTTATTCGCTGCAAAAACATCGTGTCGAATTTGTTCTTCTTTCTCTTCTATTTCTAATTTTGCAATTGAAATGTTACGATCTGCGATTTGCATTTTTTGTTTATTCTTGAAAAAATTACTCAATGGAATCGAAACATTTACACCAACAGAACCAAATCTGTACAAATATTCTTCTGGAGGAAAAAACATAAAGTTTGGATAATTATATCCATATTCCGCACCAGCAGTTATTTTTGGTAATGTATTGGATTTGGTAATTTTCTTATCAATTTCTTTCAAATTCAAATCATCTTTCGCAATTTTCAAACTTTCACTTTGATCCATTGCTTCCAAAATCATTTCATCAACTAACCCCAAATGCTCTTCATTTGTAAACAAATCATAAGTATCAATATGCATTTCTTGATTTTCTGGTAAAGCCAAAATTGTTTTGATTTGATGTTCGATAATCGAAATTTCATTCGCCAATTCTGTAAAAGAAATTTTATGATTTGACAATTGCAATTCTGTTCTCAAAACTTCATTATACGTTACCAACCCATTTTTTTTCAAGGATTCTGTTTGTTTTATCACAACCGAATCTTCTCTCATTTTATCCAAAATCAACTTTTGTTGCTCTTGTAAATGCAACGCTTGTAAATAAGCTGTGATAATTTGCATTCTCAATTCTCGCTCATCTTTTCGAACTTGCAGTTTCGAAATATTAGTTTCTATTTCAGATTTTTTCTCATCATTTTTTAATTTACCACCTAAATAAATTGGGATTTCTGCCGAAAGTGTAAAATCGTATTTCACTCGAGGAACAGCATATTTTGTAGAAGGTTTTAAAAAACCGTCTTCATATTGGCGTAAATTACTCAAAACATGAAAACCAGTATGAAAGTCTACATCTGGCAATTTCTCATTTTTAAGATCTTTCTCTTTTAATTCAGCAATATTAGTTTTTAAAGCGCTAATTTGTAATTTTTTATTATTTTGAAGTCCAATTTCAATTGCTTTGCTTAATTTCAGTTGGTTATAGTCTATTTCATTTTGAGCATAACTCAACCCACTCAGCATTAACAACAATGTAAGCAACTGATATTTAACGAATTTAAATATCATTTTGTATTATTTATAAGTCTGTTATTGATTTTTAGTGATGCAAAGTTACATTCAAAACACCTTTACCCTCTTGATAAAAAAAGAAAATAATTTGCTCATTTACGCCAAAATAAAGTAATTTGCAAAAGCAAAATATTTCACTTTATAAAAGTATAAAACAATGTTGTTTGATCAGTTTTTTTTTAACGAAGTTGACAAATCTAAAGTCCATTTTTACATACAACATGCACATTTAGATACGATAGGAACGCGCGTACATGAACACAAAAAAGCACAATTATTATATGCAGAAGGCGGAATTGTACATGTTTTTGTAAACGACAAACATTGGTATTTGCCTGCGCGTTGTTTTATGTGGATTCCTGCAAATACGCCACATTCTATCTTAACGAATAGTAAAACAGGCGATTTGTATAACTTTTATTTCAAGACCGAAAAAGAAGAAAACGATTTTTATTCGATTACAAATATTTATTACACGAATGAGTTGTTAAGGGAAATGATTTTGTACACCAAAAATTGGAGTGGATCAATTTCGGAAAAAGATCCTGCAAAATATGATTTTGTAAAAGCCATACGATCTATTTTGCCCGAAATGGAATCGAACAAATTGCCCGCTTTTATTCAGCATCCATTTCCAAAAGATCAGAAACTGATCGATATTGCTCGATTTCTGATGAAAAATATCGAGAAAAACTATACAATAGATGAAGTTGCGCAACAATTTGGTTTGAGCACGCGAACATTATCTCGAAAATTCAAAGATAATATGGGAATTAATTATGTTCGATTTTTACGCGCATTACGTATCACAAAATCATTGGAATTGATTGCTGAAAATAAATACAATATGTACGAAATCGCAATGTTAGTTGGTTATAATTCGTTGTCATCTTTCAGTAATATTTTTCAGAAAGTATCAGGAATTCGACCAACAGAATATACGCAATTATTACACACAAAAAAACAATAACTTAAAATAAAAACTATGATTATTAAAGCTTTTGCCGGAAGTAACAGCTCTACTTCTATCAATAAACAACTCGTAACTTATGCTTCTTCTTTATTAAACAAAGATCAAATTGAGATTTTAGATTTAGATGACTTTGATATCCCTACTTTTGATATTGATATAGAAAAAGAGCAAGGTTTTTCTGATGAAGTAAAACGATTTTATCAAAAACTTGTTGATTCTGATATTTTGCTTATTTCATTAGCAGAACATAATGCTTGCATTACAGCAGTTTTTAAAAGCTATATGGATTGGTGCTCAAGAATTAATTATAAATTTCTGGAAGGAAAAAAGGTCTTCGTTATGAGTACATCTCCTGGTGGTTATGGAGCAAAAAACTCTTTAGAAATAGGTTCTAAATTAATTACAAAATTAGGAGGTGACATTTTAGTCGATTTCTCTTTGCCTAAATTCAACGAAAATTTTGCAGAAGGTAAAATCACTAATGAAGAGTTAAACAGAGAATTGATTCTTAAAATTGATGAATTTAGAAAAAAAATATAAGTTTTTATCTTTTCCTAACATAGGTCAATAAAATTTATGGTTGCTTGCAATAACTTTGCTTCATCAAAAATGAAAATACTCAAGTAAGAATATGAAAATTTTAGCTTTCGCTGGTAGTAACAGCAAAAAATCAATTAATAAAGAATTATTAAATTATACTTTAAATCAAATCGAAAATGCAGAAATCGATTTAGTTGACATCAATGATTTCGAGATGCCTATCTATTCTATTGACCGTCAATTAGAAAATGGATTTCCACAAGAAGCACAGAATTTTTACAATAAAATCAAAAATGCAGAAGGTGTTGTAATTTCTTTGGCAGAACACAATGGAAATTTTTCTGTTGCATTAAAAAACATTTTGGATTGGGTTTCGCGTATCGAAATGCCATATTTGAAAGATAAAAAAGTGTTATTATTAAGTACATCTCCAGGTGCTTATGGTGGAGGAAATGTAATGGAAGTTGCAACAAAATATTTTGGAATGTTTGCAAGCGGAGAAATTGTAGCAAGCACGACTTTCCCATCTTTCAACGATAATTTCCAAAATAACGAAATTGTAAATGAAGAATTAAAAAATAAAGTACTAGCTCAAGTTAGTATCTTTCAAAAAGCTTTAACTATTGTTGAAGCTTAATTGAAAAAGTATGTATTAAAAAGGTCTTTCGTTCGAAAGACCTTTTTTTGTTATCAATTTAATTTATATTTATCTCGTAAGTGATATCAATTCCTCCATTTGCAAGCATATCATGTACACTACAATACTTCTTAACCGCTAATTCAGCAGCCTTATTTGCTTTATCTAAATCAATATTTCCTTTTAAGAAAAATTTGATATGAATATTCGTGAAAATATTTGGAATTTCATCTCGACGCTGACCTTCAACCTCAACTTTAATATCTTCAATTTCTTGGCGTTTTTTCTTCAAAATTTCATTCAAATCAAAAACACTACAACTTCCCAAAGCAATCAAAACCAACTCCATTGGGCGAACTCCTTTTCCTTCTCCTCCAATCGATTCAGGTCCATCAATATTTACTTTTACCGAAGAACTTGACGCAGTCGCTTCATAGTGAGAAGCTTGATTTACTCTATTTAATTCAATTTTCATCTTATTTCTTTTAAAGTATAAAAATAATCATTCTCAAAATATTTATTCTAATATTTGATTGAATAATGATTTTCTGAATAAATTTTAGCTGAATTTAAATTCAATTATAGAAAATTTTGATAAAACTGCTCAAAAAATCCTCGAAAACGGAGGAATAATAGCTATGCCAAAATTTGCAATTCCTAGAATGTGTTGGCAAGGTTATTTTTTTAGATACAAATAATTTTGAAATTGATAAGCACACTAAATAAAACTAAAACACACTAATATGAAACTATTTCTTTTTCTTCTTTTATTTATTTTTTCGTTGAATTCTTGCGAATCAACTAAAACTTCTGTTGATAAACCAAGTTTTGATTTTTTGGTTGGTGAATGGATTATAACAAATGAAAAATCGGATCGAAAAACGTTTGAAAGCTGGAAAAAAGTTGATAAAAATACCTTCTTAGGTTGTGGATTTACAATCAAAAATAATGATACGATTTCGCAGGAACATCTTACTATCACAAAGATTGATTATAAATGGATATTAATAGTTAACTTGGAAAAACTAAAAACGAGATAACTGATTTTGAATTGATCAATTCTGATAAAAATTCATTTACATTAGAAAATCAAGAGAATGATTTTCCTAAACTTATCAAATATTTGAAAGTTGGTCATCAGTTAAAAGCTGAAATTAGTAATGATGAATCAAGTAATATTGCGTTCGATTTCGAAAAAGTAAAGAAATAATTAAGCTACATTTGTGATCATCGCGTAAGCAAACGTTAGAACAGATAAAATAGTTCCGATCATAAAAATTGTGTACGTAATGCTTAACAAACGATATTTACGTTCCAAGACTTTTCCTAAATAATACAAATCTCTTGTCAAAGACGTATATACATAGTCGCGGTCTTTCATCAGTTCTTGCATAGCATCCTCGTAAGCATCAAGCGACATTTGATAAAAATTACCAAAGAAAAGCAAATTCACTTTTTTGTTTTTGATATCTTCTTCGTTAAAACTTTCGTATGTTACATTTGGTTTAGTTGCTAAAATTGCAAAAATAATTGAAACAACACTTGATAAAAGCATTACGATTGAAGGTAAAAGTAAATACTCATTCTTTGGACTTCCTAATTTTGGAACCAAAGTAGAAAGTGCAATCGAAATCACGATCGCGTTTACAGACAATAATATATTAGCTTTACTATCGGCAATATCACTTAAACGAGTATGATTATTTAATGTTACACGAAAAAGTGTATCAACACCACGATCTGGTTGTTGAATCTTATCGTTTTTCTTTTTCTTGATTTCATACTTATTAGGAATATCACCAATCAATTCAATCTCTTTGATTTTATTTTGTGTAAAGATCAAATTTTCTTCTTTTCCTTTCTGCCAAAGCTTTTTTGCAGCATCCGTATAAAAATGATGAACCTTTAAAAAAAAATTTCTATTCTCTACATGCCATTCGTAATCAGAAAATTCTTTGTGACAAATTTTGGCAATTTCATCACGTAATAATTCAGAAATTTTAGGATATTCAGTTTGTCCTAAATGAAAGTTATCTGCATCTTTTACAATTGCTTCACCTATATTTATCGGAACATTATTTAGCGCTGTGATTAAAATATAATCTTGAACTTCTTTGATGTAATTTTCGTCAAAATTATGCTCGCTCAAATATTGTTTTGCAATATTTGCACTTTCACTTTCATGACCTTGCACGGTTTTTGTATATCCCGTATCATGAAACCAACCAGCAATTAATAATTTCTCTTGTAAATCTGTAGAGATTTGTTCCTCCGCGCTCAAAGTTTTTATAGCTTCTACAACTTTTACAGTATGCATAAAATTATGATACGTAAAATCTAAAGAAAGATTATCTTTGAACAGATTGAAAACATAGTTTTCTAAATTTAATAACAATTGGTTCATCACAAGTTTTTAACGCTTAAATGTATGAAATTATTACCAACACTGAACAACAAAAAATTGAATTATCCTTTTTTTGCTTTAGTAGGTTCTTGCCTTTATATGACATCTTGCGCTACGCAACATCCTCAATATGGTAGAAACATTAAGACAGAAAAAGTACAAAATGTAGAAGGAAATAAAATTCAATCTATCTATTTAATAGGCGATGCAGGAGATCTTGATCAACCAAAAAATAAACAAAATTTAGAAATTTTAAAGAATCAATTAGCGAAAGCTGACTCTTCTTCTTATCTTTTCTTTTTAGGTGATAATGTTTACGAAAATGGAATTGTAACGGATTCTACAAAAGCTGAATATACAACAAGTAGAGAGAAACTTCAATTTCAGATTGATTTAGCGAAAGAATTTAAAGGAAAAACCCTTTTTATCCCAGGAAATCATGATTGGCGAAATGGTGTAAAAGGATTAAAAGAACAAGAAAAATTAGTCAAAAAACAATTGGGTAATAAAAAATCATTTTTACCAAAAGATGCGTGTCCAATTGATAAAATAAATGTAAATGATAGCATCGGAATTATTGCGATAGATTCTGAATGGTATTTACAAGATTGGGACAAACATCCTGGTCTAAATGAAAAATGTGATATCAAATCACGAGAAGCTTTCTTCGAAGAATTAGAATCGCAATTGAACAAATATCAAAACAGAACAACTGTTATCACGATGCATCATCCGTTATATTCGAACGGAACACATGGTGGACAATTTGATTTCAAAAAACAGTTTTATCCATTAGGAGATAATTTCAAAGTTCCATTACCTGTAATCGGATCTTTTATTAATTTATTAAGAAGTACAACAGGTCTTAGTCCTCAAGATGTTAATAATTTCAAATACAGAGAAATGGCTTCTCGTATTGCAACACTAATCGAAAATAGAAATAATGTAATTGTTGTTTCTGGACATGATCACAACTTGCAATACATTCAGCAAAACAATGTCAAACAAATTATCAGCGGTTCTGGTTCTAAAAAAGAATCGGCAAAAGCGGTTGGTAAAAACGATTTTTCTTACGGAGATAATGGTTTTGTTGTCTTAGATTTGTATGATAATGGTGCTTCTAAAGCTAATTTCTATGGTTTTAAAGACGGTGGAATCGAATTATTATTAGCAAAACAAATTACAGAAAAGAAAAAGGAATATTTGGCTCAAGTTTATGATGATAAAAAAATGCCAAAAACGAAAGAAACAAGTGTATATCCATTAGACGTTACACGTAAATCTGATCCGTATAAATTCTTTTTTGGTCGTCATTATCGTCGAACATATGGACAAACAATTACTGCTAATACTGTTAATTTAAGCCAACTAAATGGAGGTTTAACCCCTGTTAGAATGGGTGGTGGACATCAAACGCAAAGTTTACGATTGGCAAATGCAAAAGGTGAAGAATACAATATGCGCTCGGTGAAGAAAAGTGCCACGCAATTTATTCAGCAAGTAGCATTTAAAAATAAATATGTTGCAGATGAATTTGAAGATTCGTTCACAGAGAAATTTTTGATGGATTTCTATACAACCAATCATCCATATTATCCATTAACAGTTGCTAATTTGATGAAACCAATCAATATTATGCATTCTACGCCAAAATTATATTATGTTCCGAAACAAGAAGCCTTGAAAGCATATAATGAAAATTTTGGTGATGAATTATACATGATAGAAGAACGACCAATGTCCGGATATCAAGACGGTGTTTTCGGAAAACCAAAACATATTGTTAGCACAGATGATATGTTGGCTGCGATTCACAAAAACAAAGATGTTGTCGTGGAAAAACAAGCCTACATTCGTGCACGACTTTTTGATATGTTAGTTGGTGATTGGGATCGACATTCTGATCAATGGCGTTGGGGCGTTTACAAAGAAAATAATCAAACTGTTTACAAACCAATTCCACGTGATAGAGACCAAGCATTTCCACGTTATGACGGACTTTTCTTTCATTTGATTATGAAAATTCCTCCGCTTAGACATATGCAAGATTACAAAGATGATATCAAAAATGTAAAATGGTTCAACAGAGAACCTTATCCGTTGGATTTAGCCATTTTAGAATCATCCAATCTTGATTTATGGAAAAAAGAAGCAAAATATATTCAAGATAATTTGAGTGATGATTATATCAAACAATCATTTGAATTAATTCCTGAAGAAACAAAACAAGAATATGATCAAGAAGTGATTAATAATCTTATTGCCCGAAAATCTAAATTAGAAAAATTTGCTGAAGAATATAATAAAGTTCTTCGCAAATTAGTTATTCTGAAAGGAACAGACGAAGATGAAGATTTTGTGATCACTCGTTTACCAAAGGGAAAAACAAATGTAAAAATCTATTCAGGACAAGATCGAACTTTAATTCTTGATGAAGATTTTAATAAAAAAGAAACAAAAGAAATTCGTTTATATGGATTAAACGGAAAAGATAAATTCAAGGTTGAAGGAAAGCCAAATAACGCTATTTTAGTTCGTATTATTGGTGGAATAGATGACGATATATACGAAGTAAAGCGTTCTGCAAAAGTAAAAGTATATGATTACGCTAACGGAAGCGATGCATCTGAATCTACCTTTTTAACATCGAAAAATTTTGTCAACGATTACGAAGTTAATACATACGATTACAAACAACCGATGTATAATTTCTTTACTATGTTACCTAATATTGGCTACAATCCTGATGACGGAATAAAAATTGGTTTATCGCCAACCTACACTGTCAACGGTTTTGATCGTAAACCATATTCGCAACGTCACAATTTGCAAATAAGTTATTATTTTGCGACAGGCGGTTGGGATGCCAAATATAAAGGAACGTTTACAAAAGCTTTGGGTAAATGGAATTTAGATCTTAATGCAGCTTACACGAGCCCAACTTATAGTACAAATTTCTTTGGTTTAGGAAACGAGACCGTGAATAATCAAGAAGAAATTGGAATGGATTATAACCGTGTTCGATTAGAAAGTTATAGCATTGGACCGTCTATTTTCAAGATTATGAATAACAATGGTCGTTTAGATTTTTCTGCAATTTATAGTTACAAAAAGATTGAAGAGAATAAAGATCGTATTGTCGAAGATTTCCCATCAATTAATAGAGACGTTTTCAAAGGACAACATTTCGGAGAAATTGGAGCTAAATATTTGTTCAAAAATTACGATAACGAATCATTACCAAAATTAGGCATGACATTTTTAGCTAATGCGAAATGGATTTCTAACTTGACAGATTTTGAACGTAATCATTTTTACACAGAACTTAACTTAGGTTTCACACACAAAATCTCTGCAAATGGAAGATTAACAGTTGCTTCTATGCTAAAAGGTAAAGCAGTTTGGGGTAATTTTATGGAATTCTACCAAATGGCTAATTTAGGTGGAGATCAGGATTTACGTGGTTATCGATTAGGTCGTTTTGCAGGAGACAAAGTTTTCTTACAAACATCTGATTTACGATTTGATGCTTTACGTTTCAAAGCCGTTGTTCCATTACGATTAGGCGTTTTTGTTGGAGCTGATTATGGACGAGTTTGGTTAAACGGAGAAGACTCAAATAAATGGCATTCATCTATGGGTGGCGGACTTTGGATAAACGGAGCACAATCTATTACCGCAACAGTTTCATACTTTAAAGGTGAAGATCCAGGGCGAATCGTTTTTGGATTGAATTTCGGATTTTAACATATAAAAAAATAACCTTCAAAAATTTGAAGGTTATTTTTTTTGTACATATTTCTTGATTGCTTGCATCATATTTATCCACGCATTCTCTGAATGTGAGCGTTCATAATCATCTGCAAAATCTTTTCCTTCAATTGATAGATAAGTAAAATTACCCGAAGATTTTAGATTAAAAATTACTTCAATCTCATGGTCTGTATTATGTTTTTTATAATTATATCGCAAACGTTCATTCTCCATAATAGATGTAATCAAGGCTTCATCTACCAACGTTTCATTATTTTTTTGCGTTACAAATTTTATCTTCTCTCCTACTTTCCATTCGTTACATGTCATTTTTATGTTTTCAAAACATTCATTAAACGCTTGTTCATCTGTCAAAACTTTCCAAATATTTTCGGCAGTACTATCTATCGAAATATTAAGCAATACATCATCTTTTTTCATTCTTTATTCTTCTATTTTAGTATATTTTTCGAGTTTATTTTTATAATTAATCGAAACTCTAATTGCTTGCAAACCGCTTATACCCTGCAAATCATCAATTTCCAAATTTTCAACATCTTTTTTCAAAAATTTCTTATCAATTAATAAATTGATATAATTTGTATATTCTTCTTTTAGAATATCTTCGGTATAAATAATACAAATTTTGTGAGGCAAATTGATTCGTTCATTTGTTCCTTTCACAAAAGCTTTACTTAATCTTTTCTTGATTATTTCATATTTTGCATTGTTATATCCATTAACATCAAAACGTTTCTCATCTAATTTGAACAAAATATCTAAAGTGGTATTCGTTGCAAAAACCAACGAAGCAACCTCAACTTTTAATGGTGTTTTTTTCTGAATTTCTTTGTAAGATTGTTCCAAAGCTATCATCGCTTGTAGTTGCCAATATCTAATTTCTCGAATATTTTGATAGGAAAATTTTTTGAACGGCGCAATACTTCGCCCAACATACAAATTGTAATCAATTCCATCTGTCTTGAAACGCTCATAATAATGCGGAAATACATCTTGAGCATCTTTCTGAAAAGTGTCTAATTTGTTCGACAAAAGTGAATTTGTCATTACAATTGTTTGGTCAAATTTTTTGCGATCTACGTAAAATAATCCCGTTGTAGAATCTAATTTTTTTAGATATTCTTCGATAATCGATTTCTCATCATCCTTTACATATTTGGGAATTTCAGGATGAATATGCAACGTAATGTAATCAAATAATTCACTTTCGAAATAGATTTTATCTACATTATCTATTCGTTGCAAAAAATCAGTCAAATCGTCACTATAATCCAAAAATTTATTCTTTTTTGTACGATTATATAACTCGTTACAAATCAAAATCAAGTAATTAATCTGATTCGTGTAATCCTTTTTTAAACATTGATTTCGAATCACTGACGAATTTCTCACATCCAATTCACCATAAATTGGATATACATTTTGAAAAGAAATCTGCGATTTTTGTTTTGTGTTTCCCGGATGCAATATGTGTTCGCGAGCTTTTTCTCTAAATTTCCAATCTACACTTGGATGCAACGACGTATATTCGGTTTGTATATAAGCATTGATTTGATTCTCAAACTCAACCGTATAGCGATAAATAGATTCTTCTAGAAGAGGCGTGATTTCGCGTAAAAGGTTTGCATTAATTCGATTGAAAACTCCAGCTTCTTTCGAGCCTATTTCTAAAATACCTAAATGAGATTTTCCGTTTTTCAATGGATAAAGAATCAAACTTTTTAGACCAGATTCATTTGCCATTCTCAACATTTTATCTTGTGGAAACTTCTCCAAAGCTGCGTCAATATTAGAAACAACATAATAATCTGATTTCGATATTTTGTTCTCTAAATCAGCACAAAAAACTTCATTCAGTTTTATTTTTTTATGATTATCAATCAGTAAGCTATCATTCAATTGTAATAAATGACTAATTTCTAATTGATTTTTATCCGAATTATAAGCCGAAAAACCAACTTCTAAATTATTGATCCTAAAAATAGATTTTAATGCAGAAATAATATCATTTCGAACAATATTAAAAGGTTCTCCATAAGATAATAATTTAGATTTTAAGTTAGAAAGTGCAATTTCAGTCGTATTGTCAAAAAATGAAACAAGATTAAACCCTTTTGCAATCCAAGATCCAATTGGAATTTTTCTCATCCACAAAGCTGTATCTTCATAATTATTCAACAACTCTTCAATTTCCTCTTCAGTCAATTTAAATTTATCTTGGGATGGATAAATCTGAAAATAATCGTGGTTAATATCAGTTCCAAGGTATGTTCTGTAACCATTTTGATTGTCTATAACCAACTGATTTGATAAATTAAAATCTAAATTTTTATGATAATACTTAGACAAGATGAAACAACAACAATACTTATACAATGTATCATAATCTAAATCTTCGAAATTGAATTTTAGTCGTGATTCATTATTATCAATCAACACTTTAAGTCGATCTGTTGCAAAAATAAATTTATCTGAAAAGGGAAAAGTTATCGCTTTTAAATTATATTTTACAAATGGTTTTGGAATAATTTTCTCAATAATAGGCTCAACATCTTTGATAATTTTCTGAAAATCTTCAAATGTTTCAACACCATCAATCAACTCTGGTCGAGTAGCTTTCAGGTATTCTATAAAAGCTTTAAACTCTCCAAAATTGTATTCAGATCGTTCTAATTCTTCAATCAGAGATTGAAACGAGTAAATAATTTTGATGGGTAATTTATCGATAAAATTTTCTTTCATATATGATTTAAAAATAACAAAAGACTACTAATAAAGCAGTCTTCAAGTTATTATTTTTTTTAGTCATTATCTTGTAAATACCAAAGTTTCTTCGGTAGAAAGGTTCTCATCAAAACGATAACCATCCACGTCAAATGCTTTCACTTGATCCAAAGTTTCAACTTTATTTTCTGCACAATAACGCGCCATTGCACCACGAGCATGTTTAAAATACATCATGATTTTTTTCAATTCACCGTTTTTGTAATCTTGAAACTCTACATCAATCATCGGAACTTTTAACGATTTTTTATCCAAAACTTTAGCATATTCATTACTTGCTAAATTTAAGATAAACTCGCCTTTCTTCAATTTTGAATTTAGAAAAGGTGTCAAAATTTCTTTCCAAAAACCATACAAATTTTTCGAACCATGAACATCTAATTTAGAACCCATTTCCAATCGATACAACATTACTTTATCAGAAGGACGCAACATTCCATAAAGCCCAGATAACAAAAAAGTATGTTTATTAAAGTAATCAAATGCTTCATCATCTAAAGTTTCAGCATTTAAACCTCTATAAACTTCACCTTTGAAAGCTAAAGCTGCTGGAATAGCTTGTTTCGCAGTAGGTTTAACATTCCAAACCTGATTACGCTCCACATTCATTTCTGCAATGTCTTTCGAAATTTTCATTAATTTTTCAAGATCAGTTGTACTCATTTCTTTCATAACATCCATAATTTCTTGTGAATGTTCCAAAAATTGAGGTGTTGTTGCTCTCCATTTAGCATTCATTTCCAAATTCATCATCTTCGCTGGAGAAAGTAATATTTTCATAGTTTTTTTCTTAAAAATAAATTATAAATAATCTTCAATATCACCTTTACCATCACGTAAAACCTCTACTCCATCTGTCATATCAACAACAGTAGACGCAATATTATCTCCATAACCACTATCAATCACAGCATCTACAAGTTTCTCCCATTTTTCAAAAATCAATTCAGGATCTGTTGTATATTCTACAATTTCATCTTCATCATAAATAGAAGTTGAGGCAATAGGATTTCCTAATTTTTCTACAATCATTTGTGGAACAGCATGATCTGGAACACGAATACCAACCGTTTTTTTCCCTTTGTAAGCTACAGGTAAATTGCGCGAAGCATTCATAACAAATGTAAAAGGACCTGGTAGAGCGCGTTTCAAAATTTTGAACGTACTATTATCAATTGGTAAAGTATATTGAGACAAATGGCTTAGATCGTTACAAACAATCGAAAAATGAGATTTTTCTAATTTTACACCTTTCAATCGTGCCAATTTTTCCATTGCTTTAATATTCGTAATATCACATCCTAATCCATACACAGTATCAGAAGGATAAATAATTAAACCTCCATTTTGTAGAATCTTAACCACTTGATCAACCGCTTTTTCTTGTGGATTTTCTGGATGAATTCTGATATAATCTGCCATTTGTAAATCTTTATTCAAAGATACAAAATTGCAATCAATAAAATTCTTTCCTAAATTTTTGTTTTTGATTGGATGATTGAAGAAATTGATATTCTTCTTTAGTTGCATGATATTTTCTTAAAAAACTCCAACTAACAATTTTGTAAGTTCTTGTAAAGAGATGTCAACCATACTAATTTTACAGAAAAATTAAACATGATTTTAGCAGAAAATATAGTAGCCTTTCATCATTATTCTTTAAAAGTAAATGACTTTGAAAAAACATTGAAATTTTATGATTCTTTAGGTTTTGAAGAGGTTCATTCATGGTCATTGCCTTCTTTTAAGTTAAAAAAAGCTGTAATGATTTACAATAAAAATATCAATTGTTACATCGAATTATTTGATAAAGATGCTGAAATTCCAACTCAAGGTAGAAAAAGGCAAGCGGATGATGAATACATTGAAAATTCAATCTTACATATTTGTTTTATGGTAAAAGATGCAGAAAAAGCTCGAGAAGAGGCAATAAAAAATGGAGCTTTTGATTTGAGTAAAGGTGTTCACGAACTTTTATTAAGTAACGATAAAAAACCGGTTAATGTTCGTAATAGTCTTGTTTATAGTCCTAATGGAGAGGTTATTGAATTTTTAGAAAATGTACATTTTTAAATTTTTATAAATCTAATTTATTGATATTTTCTAATAGTGATAAAACTTTATCTCCTTTTGAAGATAACTTATAAATTGATTTTGTTTTATCTTTTTCATTCTCAATCAAATGATCTATTTGCAATTCTTTCAATTGTTTTGTCAAAATTCTATCAGTAAGATTAGGAAATTCTAATTTCAAATCAGAATAACTTTTTGTAGTTTCCTTTAAAGTAAAAATTATTGAAACCTTCCATCTACCAGTGATTAAGGATAAAACCTTGTAAGCGTTACAAAAGTTTTCTAAATATTTATCATTAATAGAATTTGTAGAATTTTCTTTCTTCATAATTGAATGAGATTGAAAAAAAATAAGGCTAAAATTTAATCTTTAGCCTTGTTTTTTTATCTATTTATTCTTCAAAATCTCGTGGAAAACAGTTTGAGCTGAGAAAATTCGGTTCGTTGCTTCATCAATTACGATAGAACGATCAGAATCTAAAACTTCATCAGATACTACTACATTGCGACGAACTGGTAAACAATGCATAAATTTTCCGTTATTTGTCAAATTCATTTTATCCATTGTCACTTCCCAATCCTTATCACCATCATTCGGTTGACCATAATTTTCAAAAGAAGACCAGTTTTTTGCATAGACAAAATCAGCATCTTTCAACGCTTCATCTTGATCATAAGCAATCGTTGCTCCATTAGTAAATTTTGGATCTAACTCCAAACCTTTTGGTTGTACAACTGTAAAATCTACCCAATCTACCTTAGAAAACCATTGCGCAAAAGAATTCGGAACAGCTTGTGGCAAACGACGTGGATGCGGCGCCCAAGTCATCACAACTTTCACTTTCTTTTCAGGTTTTGTCCCAGGCGTATAACCCGTTTTTTCTGCAATTGTAATTAAATCAGCAAAAGACTGTAATGGATGTAAAGTTGCACTTTCCAAAGAGACAACAGGAACAGAAGATAATTCTTTTACTTTATTGAACATGATTTCGTTATAATCTTCATCACGATCTACTAATTTCGGAAAAGTACGAACGCCTAAAACATCACAATACGCACTCATTACCTGAATTGCTTCTTTGATATGTTCTTGCGTATCTCCGTTCATCACAGCACCATCAGCCATTTCCAATGTCCAAGAATCTGCTCCAGCATTCAAAACCCAAGCATTTGCTCCAAGATTATAAGCCGCTTTAATAGAGCTTAGACGTGTACGTAAACTTGGATTAAAAAATATTAAACCAATTGTTTTGTTTTTACCAACCTCTTGTTGAGCAAAAGGATTTGCTTTAATTTCTAAGGCTATTTTTAGTAATTCGTCGATGTTTTCTACATCATTAACCGAAGTAAATTGTTTCATAATTGAGAAGAATCTTTTGTTTTATTTGTTCTGCAAAATTAGTTGAAACAATCGAGGTTTAAAGAATTATTTTTTCTAATTTTCACTTAAAACAACGTCAATTCATCTTGCGGACCACGAATATCTAAATCTAAATCATTGTTTAATTTCTTAATAAAATATTTGGCTAACATTGGCGATTCTAACTCTAAATTTTGATGAATAAAGAAATACAATTTCAGCAAACCTTCTGCTTTCCAAAGTTTAATTGTTTCAATCCATTCATCTAATCGTTCATAATCGGAGGGAATATTTGCTCCAACAAAACGCACAAAAGCTTCATTCGAAGTCAATCGCATATGCACCATATCTCTCCTACCCGCTGTATCAACAATAATATTTGAAATGTTATGCTTTTCTAATAACGAAACCAATCGATTAAAATTTTCTTCGTTCGAAAACCAATCTTCATGACGAAGTTCTACAGCTAACGGATAACCTTTCGGAAAATTTTGAATGAAATTTTCTAATTTTTCAAAATCTTTTGGAGCAAAATTTTCGTGCATTTGTAAGAAAATCATTCCTAATTTTTCTTCAAATAACGCAACTGCATCCAAATATTCATTCAATTTATCTGTCACATTTTGCAATCGTCCATAATGACTAATACTTTGTGGAATTTTCGGGAAAAATTTAAAATCTTTTGGAGTTTTATTTGCCCAAGTTTCGACATTTTCTTTACTTGGCGAACGATAATATGTCGCATTTAGCTCGATACTATTAAATTGCTTTGAATAATAACTCAATTCATCTTTTGTTTTAGGCGGATAAAAATTCTTCAAATCTTGCTTATTCCATTTTGCACAGCCTACATATACTTCGAAATTATCTGATTTATCAGCTTTATTCAAAAAAATCAATCGTTTCTTTTGGCGTTTTTGGCAATCTAAAATTAACCAATTCTAGGTTTTCTACTTTTCCGAATTTCATCTTTCTAAATTTGAACGAAAATTAAGCAATTATAAGCAGTTCTCATGATCTATTTTACGACAAAATGTCAGAAAAATTTCATTTGGAATATCTTTTGAAATTTAGAATTCGTCAATAAATCTTATGATTTAGACTATTTACAAGAAAAACTAATTATTAAATAATAAAAATACAATAACGATGAATAAAGGAAATATTAATGTTTCGGTAGAGAATATCTTTCCATTAATTAAGAAGTTTTTATACAGCGATCACGAAATCTTTTTACGTGAATTAATTTCAAATGCTTCTGACGCAACCCTGAAATTAAAGCATTTAACAAGTATTGGTGACGCAAAAGTAGAATACGGAAATCCAAAAATTGAAGTAAAAATCAATAAAGACGATAATACTTTGCACATTATTGACCAAGGTTTGGGAATGACAGCTGATGAAGTGGAGAAATACATCAATCAAGTGGCGTTTTCTGGAGCGGAAGAATTTATCAATCAACACCAAGATGCGGACGGAATTATCGGACATTTTGGTTTAGGTTTTTATTCTGCATTTATGGTTGCGGATAAAGTAGAAATCATAACAAAATCATATAAAGACGAGCCTGCAGTTCATTGGACGTGTGATGGTTCTCCTGAATTTACATTAGAAAATTCGGATAAAACAGATCGTGGAACTGAAATCGTTTTACACATTGCAGAAGACTCGAAAGAGTTTTTAGACGAATGGAAAATCCGTGAATTATTGAATAAATACAATAAATTCATGCCAATTCCGATCAAATTTGGAACGAAAAAAGAAACACTTCCTTTACCAGAAGATGCTTCAGAAGATGCAAAACCTGAGGAAATCGAAGTTGATGATATTATCAATAATACAAATCCGGCTTGGACAAAAGCGCCATCAGAATTGTCTGACGAAGATTATCAAAATTTCTACAGAGAATTGTATCCAATGCAATTCGAAGAACCTTTATTCCATATTCACTTAAATGTTGATTATCCATTTAATTTGACTGGAATTTTATTCTTCCCAAAATTAGGAAACAACATCAATATTGATAAAGATCGTATTCAATTGTACCAAAATCAAGTGTTTGTAACAGACGAAGTGAAAGGAATTGTACCTGATTTCTTGATGTTATTGCGCGGTGTGATTGATTCTCCAGATATTCCGTTGAATGTTTCGCGTTCGTACTTACAAGCTGATGGAGCAGTTAAGAAAATTTCTGCGCATATTACGAAAAAAGTGGCGGATAAAATGTCTTCATTAATGAATCAAAATCGTGAAGATTACGAGCAAAAATGGAACGATATTAAAGTTGTCATTGAATATGGAATGATTTCGGAAGATAAATTCTTCGAAAAATCTGACAAATTTGCATTGTATCCAACAGTTGATGGTAAATATTTTACTTGGGCCGAATTAAATAGTGCGATTAAAGACAACCAAACAAATAAAGACGGAAAATTAGTTATTCTTTACGCATCTGATGTTGATGGACAAGATCAATACATACAAATTGCGAAAGAAAAAGGTTACGAAGTAATTTTATTAGATTCTCCTATTTCTTCTCACTTGATTCAGAAGTTAGAATCTACAAAAGAAAATGTAACATTTGTTCGTGTTGATGCAGATCATATCAATAATTTGATTGAAAAAGATGAAGTTAAAATTTCCAAATTATCTGATGATGATAAAGAAAAATTGAAAACTGAAATCACAGAATCAATCAACAATAAATCATATACAATTCAATTAGAAGATTTATCTGGAACAGATGCACCTTTCATCATTACGCAATCAGAATTTATGCGTCGTATGAAAGATATGCAAGCTTCTGGCGGAGCTGGGATGTTTGGAATGGGTAATTTACCTGAAATGTATAATGTTGTTGTGAATGCAAACTCGGATTTAGCAACAGAAATTTTAGCTAAAGATTCGAAAGAAGAAAAAGAAGCGTTGATTAATCAAGCATTAGATCTAGCAAAATTATCACAAGGTTTGTTAAAAGGTAAAGAATTAACAAATTTTATCAATAGAAGTTTTAAGAACATTAAATAATCTCAGAACACTATATTTTAGTAATCTTAAACTTAAAATCCAGCACATAATGTGCTGGATTTTTTATTTCTAAATAGATTTATTGATGTGTTAAACTTTTAAAATTAATCTGAAATAATTTGTAAAACATGATTTTTATCATTAATTTTACATCAAGGAATTAATAATTATTCGTTCAGGACTTCAAAATACTTTAGTTGTTTTGAAACAGAACATTAAAATTAATAGTTGTTTTTCCACAAAATAACGAAATTTTTAAGCCGACAGAGAATTTTCATAATAAGGTGAAAATTAATTCAAATCATTATCAAAAATTTCGGGAAGGATTTCAAGAAATTGAAATCCTTTTTTCTCCAGACGTTCTTTTTAAATCGATTTTGCTCATAGTTTTTGCATTTTTACATATAATTAATAATCAATCAGACATGAGTACATTTCATTTATTATTTACAATAGATATTTGTTCTATTTATAAAAATTCTTTTTTTATAATCATTTAAATAGAACAAGTTACAATGGACTTATTCAGAAGAAAGAATTTGACATTGGGAAGGATTTCAAGAAATTGAAATCCTTTTTTTATGCAATTATTATAACAAAAAAAGAGCGACAAATATGTCGCTCTTTTAATATATATCAGAATGTTATTATTCTTGTGATACAATTTTTGCAGATAAATACTCACGGTTCATACGTGCGATGTTATCTAAAGAAATTCCTTTTGGACATTCGATTTCACAAGCTCCTGTATTTGTACAGTTACCAAAACCTTCTAAATCCATTTGTGCAACCATTTTTTGAGCACGACGAGCAGCTTCTACTTGTCCTTGTGGTAATAATGCGAATTGAGAAACTTTAGCTCCTACGAATAACATTGCAGATCCATTTTTACAAGTTGCAACACAAGCTCCACAACCAATACATGTTGCAGCGTCAAACGCTTCATCTGCATGCATTTTGTTTACTGGAATGTTGTTTGCATCTACTGTACGTCCTGATGTGTTTACAGAAATGTAACCACCAGCTTGTTGGATACGGTCGAAAGATGAACGGTCTACAATTAAATCTTTGATTACTGGGAATGCAGCAGATCTCCATGGTTCGATGTAAATCGTTTCACCATCTTTGAACATACGCATATGTAATTGACAAGTTGTAACACCTCTATCTGGTCCGTGCGCTTCTCCATTGATGAATAAAGAACACATACCACAAATACCTTCACGACAGTCGTGGTCGAATGCAACTGGCTCTTTTCCTTCCTCTATTAATTGCTCGTTTAATAAATCAAGCATTTCTAAGAAAGAAGAATCAGTAGAAACATCTTTTAAGGAATATGTTTCCATTTTTCCTTGAGCATTAGCGTTTTTTTGACGCCAAATTTTCAGCGTGATGCTGATTGTTTTTGATGATGCCATAATTCTATATGATATTTTGACATTTTGCTTGAAAGTTTGTTATCAAGCAAAATGATTTTATTATTTATAACTACGAGTTTTAAGCTCGATATATTTGTAATTTAATTCCTCTTTGTGTAAAACCTCAGTGTTGATATCATCACCTTTATATTCCCAAGCGGCAACATAAGTATAGTTTTCATCATCACGCATTGCTTCACCTTCTTCTGTTTGGTACTCCTCACGGAAGTGACCACCACAAGACTCATTACGGTTAAGAGCATCAATTGCCATTAACTGTCCTAATTCTAAGAAGTCAGCTACACGTCCAGCTTTTTCTAACTCAGTATTCATTTCGTTAGCATCACCAGGAACTTTTACATCACGATAGAATTCTTCACGTAAAGCAGCAATTTCAGCAATCGCTTCTTTTAAACCTTGAGCATTACGAGCCATACCTACTTTGTTCCACATAATAATTCCTAAACGTTTGTGGAAACTATCTACAGTTTTAGTTCCTTTATTGCTTAAGAAATGTTGAATTTGGTCTTTAACAGCCTTTTCAGCTTCATCAAATTCTGGCGTATTTGTAGGAATTTTACCTGTACGAATATCTGCTGATAAATAATCTGCAATTGTATAAGGTAATACGAAATAACCATCTGCTAAACCTTGCATTAATGCAGAAGCTCCTAAACGGTTAGCTCCGTGATCAGAGAAGTTAGCTTCTCCTACTACGAAACATCCAGGAATTGTTGATTGTAAGTTGTAGTCAACCCAAACACCACCCATTGTATAGTGAATTGCAGGATAGATACGCATTGGATTTTCGTATGGATTCTCATCTGTAATTTTCCAATACATTTGGAATAAGTTTCCATATTTCTCTTCAATCCATTTTTTACCTAATTTCTCGATTTCAGCATCTGATGGATTTTGATCTCCGTTTGCGAAAGCAACCTCACGACCTTTTTTCTTGATCTCATCTGTAAAATCTAAGTAAACTCCTTCTCCAGTTTCATTTGCTTCAATACCATAACCAGCATCACAACGCTCTTTTGCAGCACGAGATGCAACGTCACGAGGAACTAAGTTACCAAATGCAGGATAACGTCTTTCTAAGTAGTAATCTCTGTCTTCTTCTTTGATATCAACTGCTTTTTTCTTACCAGCACGGATTGCTTCAGCATCTTCTTTCTTTTTAGGAACCCAGATACGACCAGAGTTACGTAAAGATTCAGACATTAAAGTCAATTTAGATTGATTTGTTCCGTGGGTTGGAATACAAGTTGGGTGAATTTGTACATAACAAGGGTTAGCAAAATAAGCACCTTTTTTGTGAATTTTCCATGCTGAAGTTACGTTAGAACCCATTGCATTAGAAGATAAGAAATATACGTTTCCGTAACCACCAGTAGCAATAACTACTGCGTGAGCAGAATGTCTTTCGATTTCACCTGTAATTAAATTACGAGCGATAATACCACGAGCTTTACCATCTACAAGTACAATATCTAACATTTCGTGACGGTTGTACATTTGGATGTGCCCTAAGTGAATTTGCTGATTCATTGCTGAATAAGCTCCTAATAATAGTTGTTGCCCTGTTTGACCTTTCGCATAGAAAGTACGAGATACTTGTACCCCACCAAAAGAACGATTATCTAATAACCCACCGTAATCACGTGCAAAAGGAACCCCTTGCATTACACATTGGTCGATAATATTACCAGAAACCTCCGCTAAACGATAAACGTTAGACTCACGAGCGCGGTAATCACCACCTTTGATTGTATCGTAAAATAAACGATAGATAGAGTCGTTATCTCCTTTATAATTTTTAGCAGCATTAATACCCCCTTGTGCAGCAATAGAGTGAGCACGACGTGGAGAATCTTGGTAACAAAAAGCTTTTACTTTGTATCCTAACTCTGCTAAAGTTGCAGCTGCAGAACCTCCAGCTAAACCTGTACCAACAACAATAACATCAATTTTATCACGGTTATTTGGAGCCACTAAGTTTAAATGTGCTTTGTGTTCGCTCCATTGTTTTGCGATATCTCCTTCTGGAGTTTTAGAATCTAATATACTCATTTCTTGATATTATTTAATTATTTAACAAAAAAATGGTAAACAGCAATGATAATGAAACCAGCTGGAATTAAAATAGAGTACCATTTTCCGAAAGCAACAATTACTGGCGTGTATTTGTTGTGTCTTGCTCCAATAGATTGGAATGCAGACGCAAAACCATGTTGTAAGTGTAATGATAAAAATACAAATGCAACAATGTAAATTACTAATCTTACAAAACTTAAAGCACCTTCTAATGTGAAAACGTGGTTTAAGTGATCCATAAAGTAATTTCCTTGAGCAAACTCAGGATTTGGAGCAATGTAGTGATCAGTAATTGTAGGAACCCAAAAGTCATACAAGTGTAATAATAAGAAAACTAAAATTACAGATCCAGAAACTAACATGTTTCTTGACATCCAAGAAGCATTTGCAGCACCATTATACTTTTGATAAGCAACTGGTCCACGCGCTTTCTTGTTTTGCGCTTCTAATACAAACCCCATTACAAAGTGGTATACAACACCAATTAATAAAATAGGCTGCATTAAATATTGGATAAAAGGGTTATCACTCATGAAAGCCGAAACTTCATTGAACCCATTCGGATTAATAACAGATAATGCATTAATCACGAAATGTTGTAACAAGAACACGATCAAAAATAACGCTGAAAGCGCCATCGCGAACTTCTTACCAATCGAAGATTTTAGTAATGATTCATTTGCCATAAAGCAATTCGTTTAATTTTTTAGATATTTCCACAAATTTAATCATCCCATTGCTCTAATCACAATGAAATATATCATTTCGTTAACAGATTTCGATAGTTTAGAATCATTCTTAGTTAATTAAGACATTTTTAACAATTTTTCTAAATTTTTATTGCTTAATAAATAATTAATTTCTATACTTGCAGTAGAAAAGTAGAACAACTTTTCATAGGTTTAAGTTAGTTAGGTTAATCCTCTTATAGAAATATAAGAGGATTTTTTATTTTTTTAGTTGTATGTAACATTATTCTTTTTTTTACTACATATAAAGAGCAACAGAATAATAGTTTGAATAATAAAGCAAAAATATTTACCGAATTAGTCGAGAAAAATCAGGGAATTATCCATAAGGTTTGTCGTATTTACACAGACGACAAGGATTCTCATGACGATTTATTTCAGGAAATTGTATTGCAATTATGGCGTTCTTACGATTCCTTCAAGGGAGATTCAAAATTTAGTACGTGGATGTATCGTGTTAGCTTAAACACAGCAATTACATTAATCAGAAAAAAAACAAAATCCAGTGAAACTGATTTTAATGAAGCTCAATTTTTAAACTTAACATCAGACGACAAAGACGAATTTTTAGAAGAACGTATCACACTTTTATACGCGGCAATTAGATTATTAAACGACGTAGAACGTGCATTGGTACTGCTATTTTTGGAAGACTTACCTTACAAAGACATTGCCGAAACTTTAGGAATTTCGGAAGTAAATGCACGAGTAAAGATGAACAGAGTGAAGATAAAATTAAAAGAAATAATGTTTAAAATGGAACAATAATGGAGTTAGATGACTTAAAATCAATTTGGGGTTCCATAAAGGAAGAAGAAAAGTTTGATCAAAATCAAATTTTTCAAATGTTGAAGAAAAAATCATCAACGACAATAAAATGGTTATTTATATTCACTTTTTGCGAATTTATCCTTTTTCTTGTCTACAATTTATATGTTTTAATTTCAGGAAAAAATTTTTTTAATAACGAAGTCAAAACATTAGTCGAAGAAAAAACAATTAACAATTACGAGATCGCTTCGGTTTTTAGTATTGTGATTACGTTTGGATTTTTGGTGATGGCTTATCGTTATTTCAAAAAAATAGATCTTAATCAATCTGTCGTCGATTTGATGAAAAACATTATTTCATTTCGTCGTTTGGTTAACTTGTTTATTCTTTTTACTGTTTTAAGTTTAATTGTTTCCTCTTCCCCATTTTATTATGAATTAGGCCAATCTATTTATTTGGCAAAACACGCTCATGATATACAGCCAATTTTGAATAATGCTGCTATTTATGGTTGGATTGCAATAATAACTGCTGTTGCTTTTATTGTGATTATAGGAACGGTTTATTATGGGATTATTTATTTTTTATTTTTAAGAAAACTTCAACAAAACATGAAAGAGTTGAAAGAAATGAAATAAAATCTTATTTTTGTAAACTGAATGAAAAAATTTATCCAATATCTTATGCTAACGATTTCACTGTTTATGACAGTGTATCAGTCTGCGCATATATTGGATCATACTCTAAATAAAGAGCACAAAGAGTTGAAAGACAAATTCTCTAACGTACACGATCATAGCTGTACAATTTGCCATTTCAATCAACATTTTATAGAAAATGATTCAGAAATCGAGTTATTCGAATGGTGTCAATCATTTATCCAAAAAGATAAAACACTTTACACAACTCGTGTAAAACAAGCTGTATTACTTACTCAAAAAAGTCTTCGAGCACCGCCCTACGCAATTTAATTTCAGAAAAAACCACCTTATTTTTTTAACGTTATTAAATTATTGTATTTATGTCAATCAACATAAAATGTAGTATTGCGGCTACATTATTGTGCGGAACTGTGTTTGCACAAAACATTTTCGAAGGTCAAATTATAGATAAAAATCAAAAACCAATTCCTTTCGCAACTGTATACTTCAACAACGAAGAATATCACACAAATGCCGAAGGAAAATTTAGAATTGAGAATTTAAACAAAGGAAATTATCAAGTTCAAATTGATGAACAAGGTTACGAACCTTTTTCTCAAAATATTACGTTTGATTCGCAACAAAAATTTGTTTTTACACTTACTTTTCACAAAGCATATAATTTAGATGAAGTTACTGTTTTAGGACATCATCACGATTTTTCAACAGCTAATGTAGAGCGTGTCGATCAATCTTATATTCAAGAAAACTATGCAGGATCATTAGCCAAATCACTTGAAAACATTGCAGGTGTTAATGCTTCTGGAATTGGATCATCAGCTTCAAAACCAATTATTCGTGGACTTGGTTTCAATCGATTAATTGTTGCTGAAAATGGTGTAAAACAAGAAGGACAACAATGGGGAGCCGATCATGGTTTGGAGATTGATGCGCTAAATGTTGAAGATGTCGAAGTGATAAAAGGTCCTGCGGCTTTGGAGTACGGAAATGAAGCTATTGCTGGAGTTATCAAGATTAACAATAACAATTTACCAGCGAAACATTCAATTTCTGGAGAAGTAAAAACTTTATATCAATCAATAAATGATAATTACGGAATTGGATTTAATTTGAAATCTCGTAACGATCATTTTTTCTATAAAATAAAAGGTTCATATTCTGATTATGCAGACTACAGAACGACTACTGATCGCATTTATTACCTAAATCGTTATTTACCAATTTACAATAAACGTGTAAAAAATACGGCTGGACAAGATTTGAATGCTGAAATACAAACAGGTTATATTGGTGAAAAATTTCGTTCAATTTTAACTGTTTCTAACGTTAATCAGAAAATCGGTTTCTTTCCTGGTTCACACGGAATTCCTTCTGTAGATAGACTTCAAGATGATGGAAATTATAGAAATATCGAATTTCCTTATCAAAAAGTGAATCATTTTAAAGTAATTTCCGAAAATGAATTTCGTTTAAATTCAAAAGACGTTTTAAAATTTTTAGCAAGTTATCAAAACAATCGTCGACAAGAAGTTAGTTCATTTCACACACATTATGCAAATCAACCAGTTCCAACAAAAAATCCTGATTTAGAATTAGATTTTAATTTATCAACGTATGATTCTCAATTAAAATTTGAACATAATCATAGCAAAAATTTCAAAACAATAATTGGCGCACAAGCGCAATTACAAGCCAATAATATTGCCGGTTACAATTATTTATTACCAAAATATGACCGAAATATTTTTAGCGGATTTTTGATTGAAGAATTCAAAAAAGGAAATCGTTGGAAAGTAACTGCTGGTTTACGTTACGATTATTCGACGTTCAAATCGGAAGGTTATTTTGATGAATTTCTTTACAATTATTTGATTGAAAAAGGTAATTCTGAAGGCATTGCAGATTATTATGCAAATCGTAGCAAATCAATCGATCGTATTTTCAGTAATTTAAACGGAATGATTGGTGCAACTTTTCAACCAAATGATTTATGGGATTTCAACTTGAATGTTGGAACAAATTTCCGTTTACCAACCGCTATAGAATTGGGTTCTAACGGAATTCATCACGGTAGTTTTAGACATGAACGAGGTGACGAAAATCTTGATATAGAAAAAGGAATTGCTGTAGATTTCAAATCTGTTTTTCACAAAAATGATTGGAATATTTCGCTAAGTCCGTATTTATATTATTTCAGCAATTATATTTTCTTAAAACCTTCGGGACAATTTTCGATTCTTCCTCATGGTGGACAAATTTATCAATATACACAAAGCAAAGCTTTGTTGACTGGTTTTGAATTTGAAGTTCGTAAGAAAATCAACGAAAATTTTGATGCAAATCTTGTGTACGAATATTTATACAATCGACAAATTACGGAAAATAAAAAATTCGGAAATTATCTTCCTTTCACGCCTTCAAATAATTTATTTGGACAAATTAATTATAAAATCAATCAAAATATTGCATTCTTAGAAGGTTTGAGCTTTTTTGCAAATGGAAAGTATACATTTGAGCAAGATAAAATTGCACAAAACGAAGATATTACACCAAGTTATTTCTTGGTTGGAATTGGAGGAAAAACGAAACTTAAATTCAATAATTTTAGTGCAAATTTAAGTATTCAGGTTTCTAATTTATTCAATAAAAACTATTACAATCACACCAGTTTTTATCGTGCATTGCAATTACCAGAACAAGCTCGAAACATACAAGTTATGTTAGGAATTCCGTTCGGAAAATAGTTGATACATGAAAAAGAGACATCCTATTTTTGGACTTTTCTTTAGTATTATTCTTTTTTCGATTCCAATTTTTAATCAATTACATTTTTCTTTAATCGATCATTCACAAGATTTTTCGAATCAAAAGAAAGAAATTATTCATCATCAATGTAATCACTTTACATTCTATTCTGTCTTTATTGACACGCATGATGATCCAAAAATTGAAGGAAAACAAAACGAAGAATTTTACAGAAAAGAAAGTTTTGAACAAGTAGAAAAAATTAAACTTTCTACAATTGAATATCATTTTACACGAGGTCCGCCTCAAGATTTTGTTTATTAATAAATCAACCAGAATCTTAAAAAATAACATTCAATTCAAAAAAATTAAAACAATGAAAAATTCAATTTTAAAATATTCATTCATAACATTATCAGCATTATTCATTACATCTTGTTCATCAGATGATTCTTCATTAGATACAACAAAACCAGAAATTAATTTAATTTCTCCAAAAGATGAAGCTCACCTACATTTAGGTGACGAGATTAATATTGAAGCTATCTTGAAAGATAATATTGAGTTGGGAGCTGTAAAAATTGATATTCATTATGCAGGAGATGGACATACTCATAACCATCGTTCTGCTAGTGCGCAAGAAGCATCGAGTTCTACAAATACTCAATGGGAATTTACCAAAGAAGAAGCAATTCCTTCAGGTAAAAAGGAATATGCATACAATTATAAAGTTGCAATTCCCCAAGAAGGTATTGTAGATGGTGCATATCATTTAGGATTAATTCTAATTGATAAAGCAGGAAATCAATCCGAAACATACATCGAAATCGATATAGTTGACCATAGCCACGATCATTAATTATTTTTTTATATAAAAAGCCTGAAATTTCAGGCTTTTTCTTATGCGCATTGTTAAAAGAATACTATTTTAGCACTCTTCAATTATATCAAAACAAAAAAATGATTGCAATAGCAGATAGTGGTTCTACTAAAACGGATTGGGTAATTTTAGATAGCGACCTTAATGAAGTTTTTAGAACAAGTACAATTGGATTTAATCCGTATTTTGTAACAGCAGAAGATATTACGACTGAATTACAAAAAAATGAAGATTTTGCACCTGTTGCAAATGATTTCGCAAAAATCTTTTTTTATGGTGCTGGAACTTCCAGCGAAACAATGCATGCTGTTGTTAAAGAAGGTTTACAAAACTTCTTTACAAATGCCGAATTTGTAATAGACCATGATTTATTAGCCGCTTGTTATGCCACTTACATGGGAAAACCTGCAATGGTTTGTATCTTAGGAACAGGTTCTAACTCTTGTTATTTCGATGGAACAACAATGCGCGAAGAAACAAAATCTTTAGCTTATATCTTAGGAGACGAAGGTTCTGGAAATGACTTAGGAAAACGTGTATTACGCGCTTTTTACACAAAAAAAATGCCTCCACATTTAGCCAAAGCTTTTGATGATTATTATAAATTATCTGTAGATGAGTTAAATAAAAATGTGTACCAAAATAAATTTGCAAACACATATTTAGCATCTTTCAATAAATTTGTTGTCGAACATAAAAATGATCCATTTATTCAGAAAATTATTTATGATGCAATGTCTTCATTTATCGAATACCAAATTATGCCTTATGAAGAAGCTCGTCATTCTGAATTAAATTTCATTGGTTCAATTGCTCATATTTACGAAGATGTTATTCGTTCAGTTGCGGCAGAATATCACTTAACAGTTGGTCATATTATTAGAAAGCCAATTGATAATGTTGTTGATTATCACAAAAAGTATTTGATTAAATAATCATGGTAGCTCAACCAAAAATAGCGGTAATTTCTTACAATACTCCTCATCGCAAAACACAAGATGTTTTGCACGGATTAAAAGCTAAAGGTTATCAAAATGTAAAAATTTTTGCATTGCCTTTTTTACAAAGAAAAAATCCGTTCAAACCGATTTATCAACATCGTCCAAGTAAAGCGATTCAAGTAAATTTAGATGATTACTGTAATAATTTTGGTTATAATTTTGATTTAACAACTGCTGAAACGTTGAATAATCAATTAAACGATTATAAAGCTGAATATGTAATTATTGCAGGTGCAGGATTATTACCAGATGAATTGGTTGAAAATCATAGAATTATCAATACACACCCAGGTTTTTTACCTTTGACAAGAGGTTTAGATTCATTAAAATGGGCAATCACAAAAGGTGTAGAGATTGGTGTTACAACTCATTTTGTAGACACAGAAGCTGACGCTGGCTTTTTGATTGAACAACAATATATTCCTGTTTATGGAAATGATACATTTCATTCATTAGCTAATCGTCAATATGAAACAGAAATTGAAATGTTAGTTAATTCGATTGAATTAATTCCAACACTTTCAGAATTCAAATCACTTTCATCAAATGAATTTGAGGCTACGCGCAGAATGCCAAAAGCTATAGAAGAAAATTTGATGCAAGCATTTGAAACATACAAAGAAAAATATAAAAGGGATTAAATATTTTTTAGAAAAAAATTAAAAAGAAGCTGTCTCAAAAG